>NZ_CEYAVF010000003.1:8751-132874 GCF_982785585.1 Reinekea sp.
CTTAGCGTCGCCGATATCGGCTACCTTGCGTTGCTTCTCATACAAGAAGCGTAACACTTCCGAACGGTAGCGGTTATAGATCGGATCATCGGCCAGCGCCAGTCGGTTCCTGGGCCTCTCCAGCTCGATGGTGAGAACTTCGCCGACGGTCGCGGCCGGCCCGTTGGTCATCATCACGATGCGATCGGATAGCAGCACGGCCTCGTCAACATCGTGGGTGATCATAATCACCGTATTGCCCAGTTGCGCTTGGATCTCCATCAAGGAATCTTGTAGATGGGCTCGAGTCAGAGCGTCCAAGGCGCCAAAGGGCTCATCCATCAGCAGGACCTGCGGTTGCATCGACAGGGCGCGAGCGATGCCGACCCGTTGCTTCATGCCGCCAGACAGTTCGCTGGGACGCTTGTGTATGGCATGGCTCATGTGCACCAAGGCCAGATTGTGTTCAATCCACTCTCGCTTCTCCGGCTTGGACATGGTCCGGGTAAAGACCTGATTGACTGCCAGTTCGACATTTTCATAGGCCGTTAGCCAGGGCAGTAGGCTGTGATTTTGGAACACCACAGCGCGTTCCGGGCCTGGCTCATTGACCTCTCGGCCGTCGAGTAGGGCGCCGCCCTCACTGGCCTGATAGAGCCCGGCGACGATATTGAGCACGGTCGACTTACCGCAGCCGGAATGGCCGATCAGGGAAATAAATTCGCCCTGGTTGATTTTTAAATTCACGTTGTCCAGGGCGCGAAAGCTGCCCGTCGGCGTGGCAAACTCAATACCGACGGCCGATAATTCCAAATGGGGTTTAGACATAACGACATTCCTCTGTGCGTGCCCAGCTGCGAGCGACGCTTGATCTAAAAAACTGAAACCCTGTTTGCGTCTTACTCGGTCACAAAAACTTGTTTACAAAACAGGGCCGCAAGACAGGAGATTAAAACGGGTTACCCGGTTAGCGCACCTGGGTGTTCTTATCCCAATTCACTCGCTGCTGAATGAATAGCATGATCCGATCGAGGCAATAGCCGACGAAGCCGATGGTGAGCACGGCGACAATAATGCGCGCCAAGGAGTTGGAGCTGCCATTCTGAAATTCATCCCAGACAAACTTACCCAAACCTGGGTTTTGCGCCAGCATCTCGGCCGCTATCAAGACCATCCAGGCTGTGCCCATCGACAGCCGTAAGCCGGTAAACACCATCGGAATCGAGGCCGGTAGGACGATCTTACGAATATGTGTCAGGGTAGAGAGGCGTAGGACCTTGCTGACATTCATCAGGTCCTGATCGATATTGGCCACGCCGACCGTGGTATTGAGCAAGGTTGGCCAGAGCGAACATAGGCTGACGGTAATTAATGAGGTAATAAAGGATTTTTGAAAATAGGGATCGTCCGAGACATAGACGGCGCTGACCACCATGGTCACCAAGGGTAACCAGGCTAAGGGAGAAACCGGTTTTAAAATCTGTACGATCGGATTCAGGGTTTGGTTAAGCCGTTCCGACAGGCCCATAAAGATACCCAACGGAATGGCGATCGCGCTGGCCAGCAAAAAGCCGGCAATCACCGTAATCAAGCTGGTGCCAATTTGATCGACGAAGGTGGGTTTGCCGGTATAGGGCCGAATTTTTGCGTCGTAATTCGGATCGGTGGCCAAACGGTCGGCATTGCGTTCAGTTTGGCGTTGGTAAAAGCCGACTTCCTTGGCGCGTTCCTGTTGGTGTTCTGCTAGCAGGGTCTGAGCCTGGTCGAGTACTTGCCCGGGGCCCGGAAAGGCACCCAAGGACGTATCGATACGCGGTGCCGCAGCGCTCCAGAGTAACAGAAACAGGCTAATCCCCATGGCGGGGAGGATCAGGGCCAATGCTGAGGATAGGTTCAGACTGGGCAGCGGTATTTTAGACCGCCCGACAGGATTGGGCTGGGCTTGACTGGTCATGCTTATCGACCTCATGGAAGAGTAACACTGCCCGGCCGAGGGCCGGGCAATAAACAGTAGAGCTTGGTTGGGCAACGTGCGAACACCGACCCTCAGAGCTCAGCCCTATAAAATCTCGTCTTTAAGGCCAATACTGAATTTGTTGAGATAGTCATTGGGCAGTAGACCGTTATAGCTGATGCCATCGATAAAGCCGTCTTGAACGGGTTTGAAACCGGTCTCCGTCGCAAAGGCAGGGAACGCATCGGCAGCGATCACGCCTTCATCAATCAAGGCTTGAGCGGCTAGGCGATACAGGTCTGGGCGGTAAACCTGGGCGGCAATCTCTTTATACCAGTCATCGCTCTTGGGTTCGGAAATCTGTCCCCAGCGGCGCATTTGGGTCAAATACCAGATCGCGTCGGAATAGTAGGGATAGGTGGCGTTGTAACGGAAGAACACATTGAAGTCCGGTACATCACGTTTGTCGCCTTTCTCGTACTCGAATGTTCCGGTCATGGAGTTGGCAATGACGTCATAGTCGGCGCCGACATAGTCGGGCTTGGCGAGTATGCGCACGGCTTCTGGACGATTCGCATTGTTATTGGCATCGAGCCATTCGGCGGCCCGTATCAGGGCCTTAACCAGGCGAGTGGTGGTGTTGGGATTCTCTTCGGCAAAGGCCTTGGTAATGCCGAAAACCTTCTCTGGGTTGTTTTTCCAGATCTCGTAATCGGTGATCACCGGAACCCCGATGCCTTTGAACACGGCCTGTTGGTTCCAGGGCTCGCCCACGCAGTAACCATCGATCGTGCCGGCCTCCATGGTCGCGGGCATTTGCGGCGGCGGGGTGACGCTGAGTAACACCTCAGCCTTGATTTGCCCGCTGGTATCGCCCTTGTGGGGGGCATAGTAGCCCGGGTGAATGCCGCCGGAGGCCAACCAATATCTCAGTTCATAGTTGTGGGTCGAGACCGGAAAGACCATGCCCATCTTGAAGGCCTTTCCCTCGTCAGCATAGGACGCGATGATCGGCTTAAGTGTATCGGCCTTAATCGGGTGAACCGGCTTGCCGTCCTGGTGGGGTATGTTTTTCTTCATCTGCGCCCAAACGCTGTTGGAAACAGTGATGCCATTGCCATTCAGATCCATCGAGAAGGGCGTGATGATGTCGGCCTTGGTGCCATAGCCAATGGTGGCGGCTAATGGTTGGCCGGCCAACATGTGCGCGCCATCCAGTTCACCGGTGATTACTCGATCGAGCAGAACTTTCCAGTTTGCCTGCGCTTCGAGGGTAACGTATAGGCCTTCATCCTCAAAAAAACCCTTTTCATAGGCAACCGCCAACGGTGCCATATCGGTCAATTTAATAAAGCCAAACTTGAGCTCTTCTTGTTCCGGCCACCCGACGTCGGCACTGGCCATGGCCGGCCAATGGCTGGCGATAACGAGCCCCAAGATGGTACCGAGTGACTTGGCTTGCTTGCTGAATACTAAGGACATGTCCGTCTCCATTGCTTTTGTTGGCGCAAAAAAAAACGCATACCCGTTGAGGGTATGCGCCATTGCAAATAGTCTGCAAAAATAGGTACTGCGGTATTACGTATCGGGTTCAGTTGGACCCTCATTGGTCGTTTGGTCCTCTGGACCCCGGAATATTTTGGGTCTGCATTGTCTGACTGCATCTTCTCTAAGCGATTGTTGTGCCAACTGTACAAAAAGCCCTATTTTTGGGGCTGTAGGTTAGGTCTTTGATTTTAATGCAACTCGTGGGAAAGGGTCGATGCACTGCAACGGGGCGGAATCGGTCGCCACAGGGGCATGGGGCCTTAAAATGAATCACTGCATGACATTGAGTGCTTAAACCCTGCGCACCACAGACAACCAAGCCAAAGTCACGATCTTGGGTTAGCGACCCGTCGCAAGGGCGCTGGCCATAAGATCGAGCTCAGGCTGGCTCTGTTGCAGCTGGGTCATCAATGCTTCGATTGAATCCGTGTTGATATGCAGGCGTTCATAGACGCTAGCGTCAAACAAATGATGGCGCGGCGGCAGTAAACCGTACTCTTGTAACAGGTGCTGAGCCAGGTAGATCAGTTGCGCCTGGTCACAGTGGGCGCCCAAGTAGTGCGGGTCACCCTGGTAACGGATACCTAAGGTGACTTCGCTGGGCATACTCCAACTGCCCATCAGACCGGAGGCCATCTGTTCGCGCGTGATCCCCAAGATATGTTTTTCAATATGCTGATGTTCAAGGTGACGATTGAGCGCAATCATCAGATGTGTCGCCTCAAAATGGGGTTTGAATGCGTGGGCCATAAGCAGGTAACCAAAGTTGTGCAACAGGCCAGCCAAATAACAGAGGCCAAAACCCGGGCGAAATTCTCGCGGTATGGCCCCGACTAAGGCGCCGACACAGGCGGCGACATAGATCGCCCGGTGCCAGTAGGCGTTGGCACCCTGGTCTGGGTCGGTCGGTAAAGTCAGTGTTTTACCCAGCGACAGGCCCAAGGCCAGGTTCATCACCAGGTCAAAGCCGAGTACCCGGACGATGGCATCCTGGACCGACTTTACCGAACCCGGGGCGGCATAATAGGAGGAACTGGCCCAGCTCACGACCTGCGCCGCCAAGCTTGGATCGCGTTCGACTATACGACTGAGCTTCTCAATATTGGAATAGGGATCGACGCGCAGGCGGATAATGGCCTGTGCCGTGTCGGGCAAGGGCGGCACTTCGAGTGTCTCGGCCAAGCGTTGGCGAATGCGCAGCGCGGTAAACTGGGTCAGGGCAGAATGTATTAGCGTGGGATCGTCATCAAACAAGCCGAGCTGATAGTCGACCTGCCCGAGCGGCAAGGCCGTGGCGACGTCGGCAATCGCGGTGCTGTCTTTGCGCTTCATGGCGGCGCCGTTTTTCAAGGCAATCCGGAATTGGGCATTGCCGCTGTGGACAAAAATTTGTTCACACCGGTAAAGCCCAGAGTCGATCAGGGTGTCGGCCGGAATCAGGTCATCGAAGGCCGGCAAGGTATCCACTTCTAGGCGCAGTTTGAGCGCGCGCACCTGATTGATCGACAGCGGGGTCAAGTCTCGCCCGGTAACGGCGCGCACCTTATCCAGCTCGACCACAGCATGGGATGAGGTGAAGACCTGAACGATGCCCTTGGCGTCGGACAGTAGGCACACCTCGACCTGCTCTGGGGAGGCCTGCGTCGTACCTAAAGCATGGACAATGCTCTGTTGACTTAGGTGTTGACGCACGCTAATGGGGATATTCGCATCCGCATGACTGATCACGGGTACCTTCCTATTTGGCTAATTATTCGGCAGATCCACAGCAGTATAGCGGAGCTTTGAATAATGGCAGGCTGATAGGCCGTTTTTTAGCCATTGGGTCGATCACACCTGGGCATAGCGGTCGGTTTCACTGAGCCAGCGCGCGACTATCGGCTGACAATGGCTGGGGTATTCGGCGCTTAAGCGTTCGGCCAGCTCGGGAATAAGCGCTAACAGGTGCTGATCGCGCGCCATATCGGCGACGCGAAAGCCGATCGCACCGGTCTGGCGAGTGCCCAATACTTCGCCCGGGCCGCGCAACTTGAGGTCTTCTTCGGCGATGACAAAACCGTCACTGGTATTGCGCATCACCTCTAAACGCTGCTTGCCCTGCTCTGAGAGCGGTTGGCCAAACATTAGCAGGCAAAAACTCTCGGCGGTACCTCGGCCTACTCGGCCGCGCAACTGGTGCAACTGGGCGAGCCCGAGCCGTTCCGGATTTTCAATGATCATCACGCTGGCATTGGGCACATCAACGCCGACCTCAATCACCGTGGTGGCCACCAATATATCGAGCGCCCCGGCTTTAAACTCGGCCATCAGGCGGGATTTTTCCGGTGACTTTAACTTGCCATGGATCAGACCAATGCGGCGCTGCGGTAAGGCTTCGGTGAGTCGGTTCGCGCTCGCTTCGGCGGCTTCGGCCTGCAGCTCTTCTGACTCTTCGATCAGGGTGCAAACCCAATAGATCTGTTTGCCCGCCTCACAGGCGACATTGACGCGGCGAATCACCGCGTCGCGCCGATCTTGACTGATCAGGGTGGTGGTCACCGGCGTGCGCCCGGGCGGCAGTTCGTCGATCACCGAGATATCCATATCGGCAAAGGCGGTCATCGCCAGGGTGCGCGGAATTGGCGTTGCCGTCATGGTCAGCTGGTGGGGCGAGCCATTAACGGCCTTCTCTTTGAGCGCCAAGCGCTGCTGCACGCCAAAGCGATGTTGCTCGTCGATGATCACCAGGCCGAGATTATGGTAGTCGACCCCCTTCTGAAACAGGGCATGGGTGCCGATCAGCAGGTCGGTGGTGCCCACCTCGAGCCGATCGAGCAGCCCATCACGCGCTTTCTTGCCGGTTTTACCGAGCAACAACTCAACCTGCACGCCCAGATCGCCACACCACAGACTCATGTTTTGATAATGCTGCTCGGCGAGCAGTTCAGTCGGTGCCATGAGGGCAACCTGCATGCCCGACTCGATCACCTGTAAGGCGGCCATCACCGCGACCAGGGTTTTACCCGAGCCGACATCACCCTGGACCAGGCGCAGCATCGGCATGGGCTTGGCCAAATCTAGGCCGATCTCCTGACAGACTCGATGTTGCGCGCCGGTCAGGGCAAAGGGCAGGGCGGCCAGCAGCTGTGGTGCCAATCGGGTCGACGCGGGAATGGGGTGTGCGCCGCGCGCCTGGGTCATTTGGCGCAGCGCCATCAGGCGCAGATGGTGCGCGAGCAATTCTTCTAACGCTAGGCGCTGCTGGGCAGGGTGTTCACCGGCCAATAGGGCCCGGGTGCTGCTCGCCGAATCGGGATGGTGCAAGGTCTGCACGGCCTCGGTCAGGGAGGGTAAATCCCAGGGCGTGAGCCAGTCTGGTGGGATCCACTCGGCCAAGCCACCCTGGCGCGCTAAGACCGCAAGCGCCTGGTCGATCAGGCTGCGCAAGCGAGTCTGATTGAGCCCTTCCGAGGCCGGATAGAGCGGTGTTAGGCGGTTGTCTAGGGGTGGAAATTGGCCGTCGGCTCGAGCCAGGTATTCTGGATGTATCATTTCCAGTCCGGTCGGCCCGAGCCGCACCTCGCCATAACAGCGAATGCGATGACCACTCTTCAGGCTGGCCTGCTGGGCATGGGAAAAATGAAACAAGCGCACGGTCAGCAGACCGCTGCCGTCCTGAATACGACACAGCAGTGCGCGTCGCTTGCCAAAGATCACCTGAGCGGCCTTGATTTCGCCCTCAATCACCACCGCCATGCCCAGACGCAAACTGGCGATTGGCATCAGGCGCGTGCGGTCCTGATACTTGTAGGGCAGATGAAAGAGCAGATCGGCGATGCTGACCACGCCGAGCAGCTGGAGTTTTTCCGCCAGCTTGGGTCCGGCACCCTTAAGGCGCTCTACCGGGTGGTCTAGGGTTAGTGTGTCTTGCATTGACGAATCGCCGTTTCCAGTGCCTCGATGGCCGACGGGCGCGGAAAGCTGGTGCGCCAAGCCAGGGCCACGGTGCGCGTTGGGCTCTTGCCAGAAAAGGGCCGCACCTGCACCAAATCGTCCTTATAGAGGTGCGAGCCGGTCGCGGAGCGCGGCAAGATGGTCAGCCCCAAGTTGGACGCGACCATATGGCGCAGGGTTTCCAACGACGAGCCGTCGGCCATGGTTTGAATCTTGCCTTGTGGGTTGCGGGTCGCGGCGGCAATGGTCGGGCAGGCACTGAGAATTTGATCGCGGAAACAATGGCCCTCACCGAGCAAGAGCAGCGTCTCATCGTTCAGTGCTTCGGCGGCGATGCTTTCTTGCTGGGTCAGAGGGTGCGATGCCGGTAGCAGAATATCGAAGGGCTCGTCATACAGCGCTTTGGTGAGTACATCCGTTTCGACAAATGGCAGGGCGATAATTACGGCATCGAGCCGGCCATCGCGCAAGCGTTGACGCAACACCCCGGTGAAATTCTCATCGATCATCAGCGGCATGGCCGGGGTATTGCGCCGCAGTTGCGGGATAATATGGGGTAATAGGTAGGGCCCAATGGTAAAGATCACGCCCAATCGCAACGGCGTCGCCAGCTGGTTTTTGCCCGCCAGGGCGATATCGTCAATCTTGGCGCTTTCTTCTAACACTCGGTTGGCCTGGGCCACTATCTGTTCCCCGATCGGAGTCACGGTAACGCCCTGTTTATTGCGCTCGAAGATAGCCACCTTGAGGCGGTCTTCGAGCTTGCGAATCGCCACGCTCAGGGTTGGCTGCGACACCCGGCATTGGCTCGCGGCATGACCAAAATGCTTTTCCTGGGCCAGGGCAACGATATACTTTAGTTCGGTCAAGGTCATGGCTGGGGTCGATGTTGAATAAGAGGGTAAAAGCTATCGAAAATGGCTCCCTGATACAAGCAGTCAATGGTCGAAAACGCAAATAAGTCTGGTTCGGCCCGATTGATAAGCCGATGCAAGGCCGGCGGTGCCTCGATCCGTTGGCCGGTTCTATTGCGCCGATGAATGCGCTAGAGTCTGCAACCATTATAGCGACCGAGTCGAGTATCGAGGCTTAGTCATTGAATCAAGCGGTCCAAGAGGAGTTTTAATGTCGTTATTAGTCTGTGCCGGTGTCGGCTCGCTTAATCGCCGGGTGGCCGGTCTGTGGCAGGCCCATCAGGGCGAGGTTATTGGACTGCGCCGTGGCCCCGTGGATCCGGACTTGGCGTTTGCGCAGCAGTCGCTGGATCTGAGCCAGGCAGCCTGGCCGGATCTGGGTGCCGATGTGCTGGTCGTCGCGCTGTCCGCGCATGAACGCACCGAGGCCGGCTACCGGGCCGCCTATCAGCTGCCATTGCTGCGCTTGGCCGAGTCGATGGCCGGCTGGCATGCGCTGCCCTCGAAGGTGATCGTGGTCAGTTCGACCCGAGTCTTTGGTATTGACGACGGTCGACGCGTAGATGATGACACGCCGATCGACTCGCCCGACCGGTTCGGCGAGATACTCTTGGCGATGGAGTCCAGCGTGCGCCAACTGCCCTGCCCGAGTACCGTGGTGCGGCTGAGTGGCATCTATGGCCCGGGTCGGGATTGGCTGAAACGGACAGCCTTAGCCGTCGACCCGAACCACCTGCCCGCCAATAAGTGGACCAATAGGATTCACGTCGATGATGCCGCCGGCGCAATCATCCACCTGTTAGCACAAGAACAGCTGGCCGAGTCTTATGTGGTCAGCGATCCGGAGCCGATCCCGTTGTTACAGATGTATAACTTCTTTCGCCAGCGCGAAGGCATGCCGCTGCTGCATCCGATGCCTGCAGTCCAGGGCGGGAAATGTTTAATCCCCACGCGCCTGCAGGCATCGGGTTATCAATGGATTTACCCCAATGCGTTCAGTGGCGGTTACTGAGCCACGCCTGAGCTAAGGCTGTCGCCCGGCGGCCTATTTTACCACCCGATAACAGGGCACGTAATCACTGCCTGGCAGCTTCATACGGCCTTGCTCGACGAAGGCGGCAAGCAGTTCATCGAGTGGATCGGTAATCTCCCGGTCGCCATGGATCTCAAAGGGACCGAGTTGCTCAATCATGCTGATGCCCTGTTCCTTAACATTGCCCGCTACGATGCCGCTGAAGGCACGGCGTAAGTTGGCCGCCAACAGATGCACCGGGATGTCCTTGTGGAGATCCAGTGCGGCCATATTTTGATGGTTCGGCACAAAGGGTCGTTGGTAGTCATCGGCAATGGTGAGCTGCCAATTGAAATGGTAGGCGTCATTGTTTTTCTTGCGATAGTCAAACACCTGCTGCATGCCCAAGGCCATCTCACAGGCGGCACTTTCGTGGTCAGCGATAATGATCTTGTATTTTTGCTGGGCTTCGAAGCCGAGGGTCTTGGCAATAAAGCTGTGCAGCTGCTTAAAGTAGGGTTCGGTGCTCTTGGGCCCGGTTAAGACCAGTGGGAAGGGGATGTCCCGATTGGCCGGATGCAACAGAATGCCGAGCAGATAGAGCAGTTCTTCGGCGGTACCGGCCCCGCCGGGAAAGACTAAAATACCATGACCCAAGCGCACGAAGGCTTCTAAGCGTTTTTCAATATCGGGCAGGATGGCCAGTTCGTTAACGATCGGGTTCGGGGCCTCGGCGGCAATAATGCCTGGTTCCGTTAGGCCGATATAACGGGCGTTCAGGATCCGTTGCTTGGCGTGCGAGATGGTCGCACCCTTCATCGGCCCCTTCATCACCCCCGGGCCGCAGCCGGTGCAAACATCGAGACCGCGCAGGCCCAACTCGTGGCCCACCTCCTTGGTGTATTCATACTCCAGTGCACCGATCGAATGGCCACCCCAGCAGACCACGATGCGCGGTTCTTCGCCGGGCCGCATCATCCGCGCGTTGCGCAAGAAGTGAAAGACGTAATCGGTAATGTCCGAGCCACTCTCCAGATCCAATAGCGGACTGGCGCGTTCGCTCTCGGCGTAAACAATATCGCGCAAGGCGGCAAAGACCATCTCCCGGGTCGAGCGAATCATCTCACCATCGACGAAGGCATCGGCCGGGGCGTGGAGCAGATTCAGTCGAATGCCTCGGTCCTGCTGCACGATGTCGATGGCAAAGTTGGGGTAGGCTTGGAGCAGGGTTTTGGCATTGTCGCTATCCGAACCGGTGTTCAGAATGGCCAATACACAGCAGCGAAACAGCTCGTAGAGGCCGTTTTCGCCGGCCTGTTTGAGTCCAGCGACTTCCGCTTGAGACAAGACCTCCAAACTGCCGATGGGCGTAATCGAGGCGTCGATAGTCTTTTTGAAATTCATAAGGGGCTTCTTCTAATAGATCGGCCGCACCGATGCAGGGCAGGCCGGGATATAAAAACAGCTTGTTGAGGCAGCGGCTGTCCTAAGTGTAGCCGATCAATTGCACCAGCAGGGCTTTCATCGGCTCAGGGTCTTTGACGGTGATGTGGGCATCGGATTGGCGATGTTGTGCCTGAGCCATCAGCCGACTCAGCCAGAAGCGGGTCGCGGCCTGTATCTGCAACAGCAGCAGCGCATCCAATTCGATCGGGCTGAGCGGCCGTTGACTCTGGTAAGCCGCGACAAATTCGCTCACCAGGGCGCGATCCAGGCGACCATTCGCGTCGACACACCAATCATTTAAGGCGATGGCAATATCCAATGCATAGGCATCCCGCCCGGCAAAATACCAGTCGATGATGCCCGAGATGTGGCCTTGGTCAAACATGGCATTGTCGTGAAACAGATCGGCGTGGATGATGCCTTGGGGCAGATTGTCGGGCAACTGGTCCAGCAGAGTGAGGCTCTGCTGCAATACCTGGCGATCGGCCGGGGTCAATTGCGCGAGCAAATGATCAGCGCTGCGTTGCACCCAGGCCAGATTATGCGAATGGCCGCGACTCTCGGCAAAGCTTGCCGTGGCGATATGGACCTGACCGAGGGCTCGGGCTATGTCCTGGGCATAGTCTGGGCTCGGGATGACGTGATCGCCGGCGAGCCGTTCAATCAATACCGCCGGCTTGCCCTTGACGGTCTGCAGCAGGAAGCCCTGATCACAGCGAAAGGGTTGCGGCACCTTGCACTGATGCCGAAACAGATGCTCGCCCAGGTTGAGAAAAAAAGGCAGTTCCTCGTGGCTGTGTTTTTCAAACAGGGTCAACACCAAGCGATGAGTGCTGGTATCGACAAAATAGTTGGTATTTTCGACCCCGGCGCTGATGCCTCGGTGCGCGCGATATTCACCCAGCGCATAACGCGCGAGCAGATCCTCGATATCGAGTTGGAGTAATTCGGTGTAGACGGACATAGACGCCAGCATGCCTTGTTAGATGACCAAATAACCGAGGAGTATTCCATACCCGTTGCCGCCATCATAGCCCGGCGAGTGAATGAGTCGTTGGTGCGGCCGTGTCAGGTCGCGTACAGAGGTTCATAAATTGGGCCTAGCGAATACGATCGAGTGAACATTGGATCGGTGCCTGCTGGGTTTTGAGAATAATCGGGCCCGTCGCGTGCGCGTAGAAAGTCCGTTAAGCCGTGTTACACTGGCCGACTGGAACCCCCAAAAAAATTAGCAGCTGGAACCGTCTCTATGGTTAACAATTCAACACCTGTGGTGCTCGTCGATGGCTCGTCCTACCTGTTTCGCGCCTATCATGCACTCCCACCGCTGGCCAACGCCGCTGGCATGCAGACCGGTGCGATCAAGGGTGTTGTCTCGATGTTACGCAAGCTGATCGAAGCCTATCCGTCGAGCCCGGTGGTCGTGGTGTTCGATGCCAAGGGCCCAACCTTCCGCAACGAGATGTACGATCAATACAAGGCCAATCGGCCGCCCATGCCCGAGGAGTTGCGCGCACAGATTGCGCCGATCCACGAGACGGTCCGGGCCATGGGTTTGCCGCTGCTGTGTATCGCCGGCGTCGAGGCCGATGATGTGATCGGCACCCTGGCCGAGCAGGCCACGCAACAGGGTCGCGATTGCGTCATCAGCACCGGCGATAAGGACATGGCACAGCTGGTCAGCGCGCATGTTTCGCTGATCAATACCATGAACAACGAATACCTGGATGTCGCCGGCGTCGGCAAAAAATACGGTTTCGGCCCGGAGCGGATGATCGATTACCTGGCCCTGATGGGTGATAAGGTCGACAACATTCCCGGCGTGCCCGGCGTGGGCGAAAAGACCGCCCTGGCTCTGATTCAAGGCCTGGGTGGGCTTGATGATATCTATGGTCGCTTAGACGAGATCGCTGGCCTGACCTTCCGCGGTGCTAAAAATATGGCCGCCAAGTTAGCCGAGCACCGCGAGTCGGCTTATATGAGTTATCAGCTGGCGACCATTAAACTCGATGTTGCGCTCGATCTAGGGGTGCAGGAATATCAGACCGAGGCCGCGGATAAGGACGCGCTGTTGGCTCTGTTTGAACAGTTTCAGTTTCGCTCCTGGATTCGCGATCTGACCGATGGCGCCAGCCCGACCGCCAGCCCGACTGCGAGCGCTCGGCCGGAACCGGTATCGGCCGTGTTACCTGAGCTCGTCGTGCCCAGCGCATGCGACTATCGGGTGGTGGAACACCTCGACGAGTTGGCGGCCATTATCGCCTCGGCCGAACAGACTCGCCAGCTGGCCTATTTGCCGGTTCTGGCCAAGGGCCACTATCGGGATCCGGTTTGGATTGGTTTGGCGCTGGCCACCGAACCGGGCCGCGCCTGGTATCTGCCGTTCAGTGCCGAAGATCAGCCGGCGCTGCCGGCGGCCGAGGTGCTGGCTCAGTTAGCGCCACTCTGGTCGGCCCATGCAATTGTCAAAACCGGCTTCGACATCAAGGCCGATCATCATTGGTTTCACACCTTGGGCTGGACCCCAGCGCGGCTGGCGAAAGATGTTCAGCTGATGGCCTTTGTCTACGACAGCACGCTCAAACGCGATAAGAGTCTGAGCAACCACTTTGCCAATTTGTCGATCGACAATCTGGCGATCTGTTATTTACAGCAGGCGCCGCAGACTATTGAATATTTCTTGGGCAGCGCCGGCAAACGGCAGTTGGCAGCGAGCGCGGTCAAGGCCGATGTCATCGGCCCCTGGTGGGCCGAACGCTGTGATTTGCTGTTGCGCCTTGGCGCGCGCTTCGAACAGGGCTTGGCCAGTCGCAACCTGACCCGGGTCTATGATCAGATTGAACGCCCGCTGTCGTCGGCTTTGGCGCTAATCGAGCGCAACGGCGTAGTGCTCGATATAGATTTTATCAACGATCTCAGCGTGCAGTTTAAGGCCCGTTTGGCGACCATCGAGCAGCAGGCGCACAATATAGCGGGCACCACCTTTAACGTCGACTCGCCCAAGCAGTTGGCCGAAATCCTGTTCGAAAAGATGGGGTTGCCGGTGTTGGTTAAGACCGCCAATGGCGCGCCGTCGACCAATGAAGAGGTGCTCAGTGATCTGGCCGAAGACTACGAACTGCCCAGGCTGATCTTGCAGTCGCGCCATTTGCGTAAGCTGGTGGGTACCTATACCGACCCGTTACCCATCTTGGCGCAAGCCGATGCTCGGGCAAACTACCGGCTGCACACCACCTATAACCAGACCGGTGCGCAAACCGGGCGATTAAGTTCTAACGATCCCAATTTGCAAAATATTCCCGTGCGCACCGATGAGGGCCGCTCGATTCGTAAGGCCTTTATCGCACCGCTAAATTATCAGATCGTTGCGGCTGACTATTCGCAAATTGAATTACGCATCATGACCCACCTGAGTCAGGATGCGAATCTGATTGCCGCGTTCCAAGAGGGTAAGGATATCCACCGTGCCACCGCGGCCGATGTCATGGGCGTCCCGGAAAGCGAGGTCACCACCGAGCAACGTCGCTCGGCTAAAGCGATCAACTTCGGTTTGATTTATGGCATGTCCGCCTTTGGTTTGGCCAAACAGTTGGGCATCAGTCGCACCGAGGCCAAGGCCTATGTCGATGCCTACTTTGAGCGCTATCCCGGGGTGCGGCGTTATATGGATGAAACCCGTGCCGAAGCTGCCGAAACCGGCTATGTCGAAACGGTCTTTGGCCGTCGGCTCTATTTACCGGGTCTACAGTCGTCCAATCAGATGGTACGCAAGGGCGCTGAACGCACCGCTATTAATGCTCCGATGCAGGGTACCGCAGCCGACATCATCAAGATGGCCATGGTCGATGTCGGTAATTGGTTAGCGGCCAGTCGTTTGCGCGCGAAAATGATTATGCAGGTGCACGATGAATTGGTATTTGAAGTCCACCAAGACGATCAGGCGGCCCTGATAGCCGGGGTGCGGTTTCGCATGCAACACTGTGCCAATCTGGATGTGCCACTGATCGTCGATATTGATAGCGGCCCATCTTGGGAGTCGGCGCACTAAGTCTGGACTTCGCCCGGGTGCTTATTCGCCCGGGTCCCTTGCGGTTAGCACAGCTCCAAATCCCGGTAAAATCTCTCTCCAATCACCCTAGTCGGTCAGTGGCATGTTTTATCAAGTCACTGTTCGTCGTGCCCGGAAAACAGCAGAATCCTCCCCCCTCAAAAGTTGCACAAAGGTGTCCAGTTGTCTTTAGTTAAGAGTAATGACCCATTGGAGTTCACATGTCGTTACCCTTATTAATTGTTGACGACTCCGGTTTTGCGCGCAAGCAGGTGATTCGTGCCTTGCCGAAAGATTGGCCGGTCGAGATCTCTCAGGCCGGCAATGGCATCGAGGCGCTGGAAAAAATAGAGCAGGGCCTAGGCGACGTGGTGTTATTGGATTTAACCATGCCGGTGATGGATGGCTTTGGCGTGTTAGAAGCCATTAAGGCACGCGATCTACCCGCCATGGTGATTGTTATTTCTGGCGATATTCAACCTGAAGCCTCGGCGCGCGTGATGCGTTTGGGTGCCTTGGCTTTTATCAAAAAACCACTCAACCCTGAACAGCTCAGCCAAATATTGAGCGACTTCGGCATCTATTCAGAATAAGGGCTCAGCATTGGACAGCGATGTTTTAGACGAAGATCTGCGCGACAGTTTGCGCGAGCTCAGCAATATCGCAGTGGGCCGCGCCGCCGATCTGTTGGCCCGCCTGCTCGACACCTTTGTGATTATGCCGATCCCGGCGGTCAACTTGCTGGAGCGTTCGGAGCTGAGCATGGCACTGTCATCGGTCCAGGGAACCCATTCGGTCAGCGCGGTGTGTCAGGGCTTTACCGGCTCGAAAATCGCTGGCGAGGCCCTATTGATTTTCAATGATGCCAGCTTTACCGACATGGCCGAATTGACACATTTCGAAGGGGAAATTACCGAACAGATTGAACTGGAGTTGCTGATGGATATTTCCAATATTCTAATTGGTGCGTGCCTAAAGGGCTTAGCCGAGCAACTCGATATTAACTTTTCCCAGGGGCAGCCCTATCTGCTCGGGCAGCATATTAATATCGATGAACTATTGAGTCGCAACCCCTCGGGTTGGCAACGACTGTTGACCATTGAATTACCCTATAAGCTCGAAGGCCGACTCGTAAATTGCGATTTGCTGTTGTTATTTAGCAACGACAGCCTCGCCGTTTTACGCGACAAGGTCGCGTATATGCTGGAGTGATGATGACTCAAAGCCCTCAGGGCCTAACGGAGTTTCATTGGTTGATCGAGGTGTTGCAGACGGTCGATGTCGGTATCTTAGTGCTCGACTTAGAATATCGTATTACCGCTTGGAACGGCTTTATGGAAAATAATTCCGGTATCAATTCGACGCAGGCCTTGGACCAAAGTTTGTTTACGGTGTTTCCTGAGGTGTCGCAGGAATGGTTCAAACATAAGGCCGATACGGTGGTGCAGTTGCGTAATAGAGCGTTCACCACGTGGGAACAACGGCCCTTTGTGTTTAAATTCCGCCACAATCGGCCGATCACGGGCGTGACCGAATTTATGTATCAAAACTGCACCTTTATACCGGTGATCAGCACCAGTGGCGAGGTTGAGAATCTGGCGGTCATTGTCTACGACGTCACCGATATCGCCACCGGCAAAATCGAATTAAATCTGGTCAATCAACGTCTGGCACAACTAAGTCGCACCGATGGTTTGACGCAACTCTATAATCGAGCCTATTGGGAAACGCTCTTTAGCTCCGAATATATGCGCCTGCAGCGCCAAGAGGCTGAGGTCTGCCTAATCATGCTGGATATCGACCACTTTAAACGGGTTAACGATACCTACGGGCACCAAGCCGGCGACGATGTCATTCGCGCGGTGTCCAAGGCGATCCGAGATAATTCGCGCACAACCGACATTGCCGGCCGCTACGGCGGAGAAGAATTTGCACTTCTGTTGCTCGACTCCGATGCCCAGAACAGCTACCAGTTTGCCGAGCGTCTGCGCAAGAAAATTGCCGCCTTGCAAGTGGCAACCGAAGCGGGAATTTTACAGGTTACGGTCAGTCTGGGGGTCGCCCGTTGGCTACCCCAGTTTCAGCATCACGGCCAATGGATCGAGGCGGCCGATCGAGGGCTCTATCGGTCAAAAGATCAGGGCCGGAATCAGACTTCGATCGAGGCGGGTTGACCTGAATCATGGCAAAAAAAAAGTGACCAACTATGCTCAGATTTCACTAAGCGGTTATTTGCAGGTGTTTTTATGAGCACAGCTATTCTCCAGAAGCTCAATGCCGATCACAAAAGCATCGCCAAAGTGCTCTATTGCCTGCGCGCTCAGATCAAGGGCTATGACGACCCGGAGGTTGAACCGAATATCGGTCAAATCATGGATATATTGGATTATATCTGCACCGTGCCGGAACGCTGGCACCACCCGGTCGAAGACATATTGTTCACCCGCTTGCTCGAAAAAAACCCACCCCACCCGGAACAAATTCAAGCCGTAATGAATGAGCACAGCGAGCTGGAACGGCTGACCCAAGAGCTTAGAACGGCGTTCGAGCGAGTCGCCATGGATATTGCCGTTCCGGTATCGCTGCTGTATCGCACGGCAACCCTCTATTTGTCGCGCCAGATGTTGCATTTGGATGCCGAAGAAAGTGTCTTGTTTCCGCTCGCCGAAGAGTGCCTCGACGAAGACGATTGGGCGGATGTTGAAGAGGCCGCCCAGCAGGTGCTCGATTCATTAGATAACAATGCCCAGCGGGAATATGACAACCTGCGCGATGCCATTATTAACTTTGCCGACGCCGATTAAAGCGCCGTGAGTGAACCGGGCCAACGCTGCAATGGACCGCTGTGCACCGTCCAATGCACCGGTAACCAGCCCTGCTGTCCATAGGCGTCAAAACGATCGTCGATCAAGAGGATCTCGCCCTGATCGGTGTCGGTGCGGACACAACGCCCGGCCGCCTGTAACACTTTCTGCAAGCCCGGAAAGGCATAAGCGAAGTCGAACCCCGGCAGTTGTTGCTGGTCCATCTGCAAGCGGATAGCGTTGTTGACGTCATTGACCTGCGGCAAGCCAGGACCGATCACGACCACCTGCTCCAATTGTTCGCCCGGCAAGTCGATGCCCTCACCAAAGACGCCGCCCAATACGGTGAGTAGCGTGAGCCCACGGTGCGCACGGAATTGCGCTAACACCGCGTCGCGTTCGCGTGCAGTCCAATCGGCGCGTTGCACCAACAGCGCCTCGGCGGGGTCCAAGAGACGGGCGGCCTGCTGCAATTGTTGGTAGCTGGAAAAAAACACCAGGGTGTTTTTGCCGTTCCCGACCAGGCTGTTCAGGAGCGGGCGCAGGCGTTCCGGCAAGTGGGTCCGATCGCGAAAGCGGGTCGACACATCGTTGGCCAAGTAGACACTAAACTGGCTGGCTTGAAAGGGTGACGGCAGCTCTTGGGTGATAGCGCCGGCCAGGCCGTTGAGTTGCTGGCTATAGGGCCAAGGCTTAAGGGTAGCACTGAAGGCGACGACATTATTGACCAGCTGATGTTTGCTCATCAAGAGCCGGGCGGGATTCAAACAGATCAGTTCAATACCACGCAGCTCTGGGCTGCCGGTGCCGTAGCGCCAGCAGAAGTCGCCGGCGTCGGCCAAGTCATGCAAGCGAATAAAACGCGTACAACTGAACAAAAAAGGCTGCCAGAGCGCATCCGGTTCAAACTGGGGGTTGTCTCTTAGCAGCGCGGCGCTGTCGGCCATAAAGTCGCGCAGACTGTGCAGCAGAGTCTGGGGCGACTCATAACACAGACCGGGGCCAAACTTAGTGCAGACCTCGCGCAAGCGCGTCTGGATTTTGCGCAAGCGGTTCTGGATTTTCTTGGGACATTGCTGCAGCAACTGCTGCAGCGCAAAGCCGGAAAACTCGGCGCTGAACATCATCCGGCCGCGGTCGATCAGGTTGTGGCATTCATCGATCAGTACCGTGGCCCGGTTGTTGATCTCGCGCAACAGATAAGGCTGCACCGCGGTGGTGTCGTAGATATAGTTCAGATCGCCAATGACCACATCCGACCAAATAGCCCAGTCCTGGCTCAGGTAATAGGGGCAAATTTGTTCCTTCTCGGCCAATTCAATCAGCGCATCGGGATCCCAGCGGATGGGCTCGAACAACTGCTCGCGTAGCCGGTCCCGTTTGGCAAAATAGTCCCGTGCATAGGGGCAGAATTGGCCATCGCAGGGTGTGTCGGGCGAACGGCAGAGGCGGGTTTTGGCGGTCAGGGCGACGACGCTAAGCCGATGCGCCGGGTCCAGTCGTTGCAATGCATCGTGCGCGGCCACCTGGCCGGTGGTTTTCATGGTGAGGAAAAACAGGCTGCGCACCTCGACCTCGGTCATCGCCTTCAGGGCCGGAAACAGCGCCGCCAAGGTTTTACCGGTGCCGGTCGGGGCTTCGACGCACAGGTCTTTGCCGACCCGACAAGCCTTGTAAACACTTTCGGCCATCAGGCGTTGGGCTGGCCGCATGGTTGCAAAGGGGAATGACAGCTGCGCCAAGAAGGGTTGCCGATCCCGTTGATGGCGATCGACCCGCATCAGCCAGGCATCATAGCGCAGGCAACAGTCGAGCAGATAATCGAGCAGTTGTTCGACCGGATAAGCACGCTCCAGCGGCCACTCTTCCAATGTTTGCGGATGCACGTAGGTGTTGCATACCCGCAGCATGGGCCCGGCGTCGAACTGCAAGGCGTAGATTGCGGCATAGAGCTTGGCCTGGCTGTGATGCAGGTCGCGCAGGCCGCTGGGAATATCGTGCGGCGGCACGCGCGTGGTTTTGATTTCCTCGACCCCATCGGGGAAGGTGCCATCGGCCCGGCCGCTGACTACCAGTTCAAACGCCGGGTTTTGCCAACGAAAGCTGAGCGGCGTTTCCGCCTGATAGGGTTTGGCGCGCTTGCTCTGCAGTGCATTGTGCGTCTGTTGGCCCTCGAACGCGCTCGGGCCGGGCCGATAGACGCTGATCAGATCGCCTTGGATCTGGCAGAAATCGGCCAGCGCACGCACCGAGACCCTATAACGTCGGCTGGGCATCGTAGCTTACATAGCAGACCTGGGCGTGAATCCCGAGGCGGGCAAATTGGTTTAGCCAGTGAATCTGATTGTCTTGCAACTTGTCGCCCGGACCCTTTATTTCGATAAAGCAGTAACTGTCCTCGTGGTATTGGAAGAGGTCGGGAAAGCCGGCCCGATGACGGCGCAGATCGGCGAGCAGATGCGTGCTTAAGCCAAGCCATTGTGCCTGAGTCAAGGCGTCAAAGCAGGCCAAGACCACCTCTAGGCGCAGTGCCGACCAGTGCACGAAGGGATTGGCCAGGCCGTGTTTGGTGTGCCAGCGCTCAATCAGTGCAGCGCGCCATTGAGCCTTTGTCTGGGTGGCCAAGAGCTTGAACCCAGCCTGGCGTTTGGCGCAGAAATCTTCATCGTATAGATCGCTGGGCCCAGACTGAAAAGGATGTTGCCAAACGCCGGGCACGTCGGCAAACACCAGCGGCCAATAGAGGAGGCCAAAGACCCCGAGCGGCAGGGCATTCTCGAGCCAAACGGCGTGGCCTAACTGCTCGCACGCCTGAGTCTCCACGCTGCCCGGGGTGCGCTGCCAGTGCGCTTGGCGCACGGTTAGGGCAGGCAGCGGAAAGGTCAACTTGGCTAGACCCAGCTTAGTCCGAACCCGATTAACAAAACGGCGATAGAAGGCTGTCTCGTCGGCACAGATCGGCTGCTCGGCGAGGGTCTCCAATTGGCTTAGGCAATCATCATATTGGCCGCGCTTAAAGGCGATGCGCGCCAATCGCTCCCGCGCTGGTGGTTGAGCGTTGGTCGAGAAGCACGCCTGGGCCCGGTCGAGGTCGCCGAGTTGTTCCAGACGGTAGCCGATTCGATTGAGCAGGCGATGGCAGCGCCGAGCCAGGCGTTCGGACGGCGCCAGCGCTAGGACCTGTGTCGCCAAATCGGGCAGCGCCGGCCAGTCTTTGGCATCGCAGAGTCGGTAAAAGTCATCGGCCAGGTCGTTCAATACCAGCGTAGTGGTGATATCGTCCGCATCCTGAAATAACCGATTGCTGCGGTCTAAGGGGTAGGTTTCGTATTGAAATAGACCCAGATCTTCGAGCACAAACTCAGTCAGGTTTTGGCGTTCATTGCCAAAATAGAGCAGTTGCAAACGGCGGTAACTGTCTGCGCCGGTAGGCTGGATAATGGCTTCGGTCACGCCCCAGGCCGAACAGGGCTGCACGGTGGCATCGTTTAGCCAACGTGCCAGCAGATCGCTCTTGCGACAGCTTGGCTCATCGGCACTGAACAGTTGCCGGCTTTGTGCAATGGGCAGCAGATCGATCAACTGCCAGGCATAGACCATCGGATCGGCCTCGATCAGTCCCTGTTCGAGCAGCCTGTTCAGCGCCGCGGGGCCGTCGGGTACTTCGCGGTAGTGCAGTTTGGCGCTGACAAAGCAGGGCCCCTTGCGCAGAAAGAGTCGGATCAGTAAGCGCAGGGCAACCGGATCGGTCTGGTCGATAGCGCGCAAAAACTCGCTGTCGGTGGCCGACAGCAGATCATCATAGCGCTGCCTAACCAGCTCGGTCAGGCGTAAGAAGTAATCCAGATAATAATTATCTGGCAGAATCACTGGCGTCATGGTTCGAGCCGAGGGACCAGCAGTTGCCGTTCGTTAAGCCAGCTCTGCAGAATGATTTGCGCGGCCAGGCTGTCGATTTGGGCCGACTTGGCCCTGTGCAGAGAGTGGCCCTGGGCGCCGAGTAAATCAAAGGCCTCACGTGTCGAGAGGCGTTCGTCGATGCCCTCAGCTGGTTTACCAAAACGGCCATAGAGGCGCTTGCGGAACTTATGCGCCCGCACCGTCATCTCCGATTCACTGCCGTCCATATTGAACGGAATGCCGACCACAAAGCCTGCTGGTTGCCATTCGGCGACCAGGCGCTCAACCTCGTCCCAATTGGGGATGCCATCGCGTGCGCGTAACGGTTTTAAGGCCGAGGCAGTGAAGGTTTGGGTTTGCCCGCTGGCGACCCCAATCCAACCCAGTCCCCAGTCAAAGCCGAGCCAGATATTAGCGGTCATTTGTTACTCCAAAACGATTATCGATGCGGAACTGCCAGGTGCGAATCACTTCTAACACGTCGTATTGCTCGACCATGGTTGCGCTGAATGCTGGATAGGGTGCCGCCAAATAGACTATTTGCTTGGCCGCCTGGTCGAGCAAGGAGTGGCCGGATGAACTGGTCACCAGTACCGAGCGCAAGCTGCCATCGGCATTGATTGATACCGCTAAACGCACCGAGCCGCTGATACGCTGATTGCGTGCCGATTCCGGATAATTTTGATTGCCGATGCGCTCCACCTTTTGCAGCCAGTCAAATATATAGTTGGCATCGACGGCGCGCTTGGTGGATACCGCGGTCAAGGTGCGCACCCGTGGTCGCTTGGCATAGGCCTGACGGCTGTCATCGAGCAGAGCCTTGAGGGTTGCTACATCGGTGATGTTGTTGATCACCACGGCCTGGTCAGTCTGCACCGGGATATCCAGGTCGCCCTGCTCGGCATCGTTGCTGACCGCACGATCTGTGCCGGGACTGGTTGTGGTGATAATCCGATCATTGGTCAGGCTCAGCTCGGAATAGGCCAGCTGGGTGAGGGTCGGGATGGTATGAAAGATCTGGTTATCCTCAATATCGGCCTGTTCGGTCGACTTGAGTAACGCTTTCTCGGTCAAGGTGCCACTGCCTTGCTGGTTGCTGTCGGCCAAAAAATCGGCATCGGCGTCGGCAACCAGATCGTCACTCTGGTGCATGCTCAGGGTAACATCAAGCGTCGGGCTCTTACTCGACACCGGTCGAGAACTGAAACTGATGCCGAATATGACTATAGCGTGCAGCGCCAAGGCCAGAAACAGCGTAAAGCTAAGTCGGTCTGAAGCCCCGACCCGCAGTCCTTCTTGGGTCATCGATTACCTCTGAGCCAGTTTTTCGGCGATCGCGTCCATCAATTGACCGCCAATATCGGTGCCATAGGCGTTGTCAATTTCGCGAATGCAGGTCGGACTGGTGATGTTGATTTCGGTCAAATAGTCGCCGATAACATCTAGGCCGGCAAACAGCAGACCCCGGCGAACCAACTCCGGTGCCACCTGATCGGCGATCCAGCGGTCGCGGTCGGTCAGTGGCTGGGCCCGCCCGGTGCCGCCGGCAGCGAGGTTGCCACGGGTCTCGCCCTTGGCGGGCAGACGCGCCAGGCAGTAGTCGACGGGCTTGCCAGCAATCATCAGAATGCGCTTATCGCCCTCTTTAATTTCGGGCAGATACTTTTGCGCCATAATCTGTTGCTGACCATATCGGGTTAGGGTCTCGATGATCACGCTGACATTCGGATCGTCTGCTTTAAGCCGAAAGATCGCGCTGCCGCCCATGCCGTCGAGCGGCTTGAAAATCACATCGCCGTGGGTTTGATGGAAGGCGCGTAGCAGGGTGCTGTCGCGACTCACCAGATGAGCTGGGGCGCACTGGGGGAACTCGGTGGCAAAGACTTTCTCGTTGCAATCACGCAGGCTCTGTGGCCGATTGACGACCAGGGTACCGCTGGCTTCGGCCCGTTCCAGGATATAAGTTGCGTAAATATATTCGGTGTCAAAGGGTGGGTCTTTGCGCATCAGGATGACGTCAAAGTCGCTCAGTTTCATGGCCACAGCTTGTTCCAACTGATAGAACTGGCTCGGGTCACGAAAGACCGTCAGCGGCGCGGCCTGGCCCATGGCCACGCCGTCTGCCAAATAGAGATCGGCCAAGGTCAGGTAGTAGAGCTCCCAGCCCCTATCGGCCGCAGCCCATAACATGGCTAGAGAACTGTCTTTTTTGTAATTTACTTGTTCGATGGGGTCCATGACGATTGCGACTTTAATGCTCATGCAGAATCCTGATCCTAGTGTCGATGGTGTGGGCTTTAGTTTAAAGGAAACCCGCCTGAGTCAATATAACTTTCTTTGACATCGATAATGGCGACGTCTGAAAAACTGTGCTAAAAATTATGGACCTAGACTCGCTCGAATTGGGTAAAAAAACCTATAGAGAAACATAGTAGTCTCTTTCCTTACGCTATTCGTGTTTTTTCAACTAACATTAGATTATGAGCGCAACATTAAGCAGCCTTACCCCTGGGAAGACCTATGGATACGAGTTTTGAAAATCTGAAAGTCATGGTGATTGACGACTCCAAGACAATTCGACGCACGGCAGAGACACTCCTCAAAAAGGTCGGCTGTGATGTTATTACCGCCACGGATGGTTTTGATGCCCTCGCCAAAATCGCCGATTCAAAGCCAGATATAATCTTTGTGGATATTATGATGCCCCGCTTAGACGGTTATCAAACCTGCGCCCTAATTAAGAACAACAGCGCCTTTAAAGAGACGCCGGTCATTATGCTGTCCAGTAAAGACGGACTGTTCGATAAGGCCAAAGGACGCATCGTCGGTAGTGACCAATATCTTACCAAGCCATTTGGTAAAGAAGAATTATTGGGTGCCATCCGCGACTATGTTAAGTAATGCGATTTAATTAAACAGCCTGTATTGCTGAAGTGAAGGGTTCTATATGCCTCGTGTATTAATTGTTGATGACTCACCGACCGAAACCTATGCTTTTCAGGGCATGCTGGAGAAGCATGCCTTTGAAGTGTTTACCGCCGACAATGGCGCCGACGGGGTCGCCTTGGCGCGTCAAGAGCTGCCGGATGTGGTCTTGATGGACATCGTAATGCCCGGTTTAAATGGCTTTCAAGCCACCCGCCAACTGACCAAGGGCGCCGATACCGCGCATATACCGGTGGTTATTGTCACTACCAAGGATCAAGAGACGGATCGCGTCTGGGGTCGGCGTCAAGGGGCTTCCGGTTATCTGGTCAAGCCCGTCTCCGAAGAAGAGCTGCTCAGAACCATAGAAGCCGTGATGTCCGGCCAAACCCTAGGATAATGGTAATGTCCGATCGATCACCCATTTTGATCCTGCGCGAACTCGAAGCCCGCATCCGAGCTAAGGTGGTTGGGCTGCCGGAGCAGGAAAAGATATCGGAAACCTGGAGTGGCATCGGATTCCGCATGGGACAGCATTATTTTGTCTCCTCCATGGCGGAGGTCACCGAATTGCTGCGTGTCCCCGCGCACACCCGTCTACCCAATGTAAAGCCTTGGGTTTTGGGGGTATCCAATATCCGCGGCCGGTTAATTCCGATCATCGATTTAAACAGTTTTTTTGCCTATGACAGTACCGAGCCAATTCGCAGTCGGCGGATCCTAGTAATAGACCACCAGGGCCAGCCCGACGGCTTGGTAGTCGATGGTGTCGAAGGCATGCAGTACTTTGTGGCCGACTCCTTTAACGAGGTGGTGCCCGAATTACCGGATGAACTAAAGCCCTTCATTGTGGGGCATTTTGTTAAGGATCGAAAAGTATGGTCACGCTTCAGTATGAAAACGCTGGGCGACCATGAACAGTTTCAAGAAGTGGCAGTCTAGGTCCCCTTTTATTGAAATACACCATTAGATAAGCAGATGGCAGCCTGAGGCCAAACTGGAGCGAAATATGAAGCAAAGAGCCGGAAACCTTTTAACGATTTTGGGTACTAACCGACTTCTCAGCACGCTGCTGATCGGTTTGGGTTTGGTGATTGTGGCCTCTGTTGCGGTCTTTATTGAGGTCAGCGAACTGACCAAAAATGACCAGGAGTTTTTGGAAAATGCCGGCGAACTGAGAGTTCTGTCGCAGGAAATAGCCAAGAATGCCTCGGAAGCCTCGGCCGGTAAGGACGAAGCCTTTGCCTTATTGCAGCGCGCCAGTTCGGAATTTGAGATTCGCTGGAACTATATATTAGAGGGTGACAGAGCCAGCAAGCTGCCAGCCATTGGCGCGCATGCGCCGAGGGTGAACGTCAATGACCTGGGCAACGTCTGGTTGCAAGTCCGTGACGCCTCTGGCCTGATTGTCGCATCGCGTGAGACCATCTTGGCACTGCACGATACGGCCAATACCCTGGCCGAGCGCATCCCTGAATTGCAGGTTGAATACGACGGGGTGGTCGAAATCCTCTTAGAAGACGGCGCCGGTGCGACACAGGTGGCCGTTGCTCAGCGCCAATCCTGGCTGGCCGAGCGCATCATTCGCTCTATCAACAAGGTCCTAGTGGGTGGCGAGGGCGCGGTCATGGCGGCAGATTCCTTCGAGCGGGATGCGATTCTGTTCGAACGGGTGCTCGATGGTATGCGTTTCGGCAATACCAATATGGACATAGCCAAGTTAGACGATCCCGAAGCTGCGGTCTCGTTGGAGCGTATTGCGAGCATCTTCGATGTGGTGTCTGGTTCAGTCAAGCAGATCATGGCGACGTCGCCAGAGTTGTTTCGGGTGCGCGAAGCCTCGGGTAATATTTTTTCCGATTCGCAAGTGTTACTGGAGCTGTCCTCGGCGCTGGCCGACGAGATTCAGGACGCCAGCGATACCCGCTTTGTCAGCCAAAGCTGGGTTGAGGTCTTGGGTCTATTAGCCCTGGTGTTGATCGCCGGCGCGGTATTCGTGATTATTCGGGATACTCAGAGCGACTTACAGCAAACGGCTGAAACCAATGAACAAAACCAAAATGCGATCTTGCGTCTACTCGATGAATTGGCCGACTTGGCTGATGGCGATCTGACCACCCAGGCCACGGTAACGGAAGACTTTACCGGAGCGATCGCCGACTCGATCAACTTCGCGATCGATCAGATGCGCTCGCTGGTCTCGTCTATTAACACCACGGCCGTGCAGGTTTCCTCCGCGGCGCAGGAAACCCAGGCAACGGCCATGCATTTGGCCGAAGCCTCTGAACATCAGGCGCAAGAGATAGCCGGTGCTTCGGCGGCGGTCAACGAGATGGCCGTGTCCATCGACCAGGTGTCCGCCAACGCGGCGGAATCGGCGGCGGTTGCCGAGCGCTCGGTGGCGATCGCTAAGAAAGGCTCCGACGTGGTGCAAGCCACGATCAACGGCATGGATAATATTCGCGAACAGATTCAGGAGACCTCAAAGCGGATCAAACGCTTGGGTGAGTCCTCACAGGAAATTGGCGACATCGTTTCGTTGATTAACGACATCGCCGACCAAACCAACATTCTCGCCTTGAACGCCGCGATTCAGGCATCGATGGCCGGTGATGCCGGTCGGGGTTTTGCGGTGGTCGCCGATGAAGTACAGCGCTTGGCGGAACGATCGTCAGCGGCAACGAAACAGATTGGTGCCTTGGTCAAGACGATTCAGAACGATACCAATGAAGCCGTTATCTCGATGGAACAAACGGTCGCCGAAGTGGTGCGCGGTGCTCGTCTGGCGCAAGACGCCGGTGTGGCATTGGAAGAAATCGAAAGCGTCTCGAAAAACCTCGCCGACCTAATCCAAAATATTTCCAACGCGGCACGCCAGCAGGCCTCCTCGGCCGGTCATATTTCCAATACGATGAACGTAATTCAGGAAATCACCTCGCAAACATCAGCCGGAACCACCGCAACCGCACGCTCCATTGGTAACCTAGCGCAACTGGCCAATGATCTGCAGTCCTCCGTAGCCGGCTTTAAGTTGCCCGAAAACGATGATGATTTGGAGAACTTCACCATGCCTGGCCTCGACGAGGGCAGGGTGTCGGTCGGTTAGGGCGATAACCGCAGCAATAAGGTTGGGTTATGGTTAGGTTGGTTAAACAAGCGCCGGCGTTGTCGGATGTTGCCTTTGCCACATGGCAAGACATCATTGAGGACCGTCTGGGTTTGCAATTGCCTGAGCAGCGCCGCAGTTTCCTGAAAACCTGCTTAGCAATGCGGATGCGGGAGATCGGCTTCAGCGACTATTTGACTTACTTTAACTACGTTCGCAGTGGCGATGCCGGCCTAATTGAATGGAACTGCCTGATCGATCGCTTAACGGTCCAGGAAACACGGTTCTTTCGCGATCCAGAGGCCTTTGCCCTGGTGCGCGATCACCTTCAAAGGTGCTGCGACGCCGGAAGAGGGCCGCTGAGCTTGTGGAGTGTGGGTTGTTCTAGTGGCGAAGAAACCTACAGTTTGGCCATGTTAACGGCCGAGGTGCTGGAACAGACCGATCGTCGACCACGCTTGCGCTTCGGTGTGACCGGTACCGACGTGAGTCGCAATGCCTTGGATCAGGCGCGCGCCGGTGTCTATGGTCGACGCCGGGTTGAGCTGGTCGATGAACGCTTGGAACAACGGTATTTTGAACAGAGTGAAGACCATTATCAAGTTGTGCAGGCCGTCCGAGATAGGGTGTGTTTTGTTCGACTAAACCTTTTGGAGTTGGCGCGTTCACCACTGCGAAATCTGGATCTGATCTATTGTCAGAATGTTCTGATCTATTTTCGCAAATGGCGTAGAAAAGACATTGTTACTGAGTTGGCAGATCGATTGGCGCCCGGGGGTATGTTGGTACTCGGGCTTGGAGAGATGGGCGATTGGTCTCATCCGGCTCTGACCCGAGTTCCAAGTGAACGCGCGTTAGCTTATTTAAAACGTAAATAGACACGGGGAAATCGGCATGGCAGATCGCCGAGATTATGTGGCCCTTGAATGGGTCAAAGGTGAGATTTTCGAAACGTTAAAGCAGACGCGCTTTGCGCTTGAGGCGTTCGTTGCAGCACCGGATGATACTAATCGCCTGGAGTTCAGCTTGTCATACATTCATCAGGTGTATGGCACATTACAGATGGTTGAATTCAGCGGTGCTGCGTTGCTGGCTCATGAGATGGAACAGCTCAATCAAGCTATGATCGACGCTACCGTGCCGAGCAGCAGCGACAATCTAGCGCTGTTAATGCAAGCGATTATTCAGCTGCCCAACTATCTGGATCAATTGAAACAAGGTCAGCACGATTTGCCGATTGTCTTGCTACCGCTGCTGAATGACTTACGGGCTGCGCGCGGCGCCGCCTTGTTAACGGAAACCTCCCTGTTTGCCCCTGATTTGGCCGCCGCTCGGCGTCTCGCGGGCGAGCCCGAGGTATCCCGATTTGGCAAGACGCAGACCGCCCAGTTAGTGCGTAAATTGCGACAGATGTATCAATTGGCACTGTTAGGCTGGCTAAAAGGCGAAGACTTGGACAACAGTCTCGATTTTTTGGCCAAGGCCGTTGGTCGCGTTGCCGCCTTGACTGAGCGCGCGCCGATAGGCTCGCTATGGCAGGTTGTGGATGCCTTTGTGACCGGTTTGAAGACCGGTAAAATCGATCGCTCCTCGGCCACTGTGCAGGTGCTGCGCGACGTCGATGGTCAGCTTAAGGGCCTGTCACAAGACCCTTTGACAGTGGCCCAGAGTTTCCCCTCGGATCGCATCCTGAAAAATCTATTGTTCTACATCGCCAAGATTGGGCCCTCGAACATTGATCGCATTGATCAGGTCCAGCGTCGCTATCGCCTAGTAGATGCCTTACCGCCGAGCCATGAGGTTGAGTCGCAACGGGCCCGATTAGCCGGACCGGATCGGACCGCGGTCGACAATGTCATGACCGCTCTGCTGGAAGAGCTCGCTCGGCTCAAGGATACGCTCGATCTGATGGTGCGCGGCCAGAGCAAAGATCCCAATCGTCTCAGTGACCTTAAGCTTCCCATTGTGCATCTATGCGATACCCTAGCGCTGGTTGGACTGACGAATCCGCGCCGGGTCTTGAGCGAACAGTTGGCTATTATCGGTCAGGCTGAGGGCCAGCCGACGCTGATCAACGACGCCATGCTGATGGATATAGCCGGTGCCTTTTTGTACGTTGAAGCGACCCTGAATGGTATCGGGGTCGACTCCGATCTCAACAGCGCGTCGGATCAGGCCGATGATATTAGCGATGCCCATCGAGCGGTGTTGCGTGAAGCCCGGACCGGCATCGAGCAGGTTAAGAGCGCTGTGGTCGAATATATCGCCGGCCACTTTAACCCAACGCTCTTGGCCGATGTACCTGCCATCCTAGGGGCCGTGCGCGGGGGCTTGGCCATAGTGCCGCTGATCGATGCAGCCCAAGTGCTGACGTCGGTGCACACCTATGTGCAGAACCGGTTAATTGCCGAGAACTATCAACCGACCTGGCAAGAGATGGACGCACTGGCCGATGCGCTGGTGGGCGTGGAATATTATCTGGAGCGAATCTCCCAAGACGGACCGGGCACCAATCTCGAGATTTTAACGCGCGCGATCCACTCTCTTGCCAGCTTAGGCTTAACGGTGGATTTGAACCGGATTGCGCAGGATCAAGACGCGCCAATCAGCTCCGAGAGCCAGGTCCCGAACGGGCTGGAAACCGACGCGTCGGTCGACGATAACGACGTTTTGACCGTGATCGATGAGTGGCAGAGCGTCGAGCCTGTCCTCAACACGCCCGACCTCTCTGAACCTGAGCCCCTGCAAGAGCTGTCTTGGGACACGGTGATTGAGTTGGATGAAGCCGAGGTGGCCGAATTTACGCTCGAGCACGAAGATGCGAATGATCTGCAGAGCGAATTTGATGAAGTTGAATTTGAACGTGACCTAACCTTAGATTCGGCCGACATTCTGCCCGAAGCGGCAGCCGCTATCGCCGAACTCGACGCCGACAGCCCAATAATAGTCGAACCGACGCCCCTGGTGGAGCCTGCCGAGTCGAATGAGCTAAATGAGGCAGATCAAGCAGATGAAGGAGACGACGATGACCTAATCGATGACGAAATTCTCGAGATCTTCGTTGAGGAAGCCGAAGAGGTCATGGCCGTCATCAATGAATTTGTCCCTCAATATAAGGCCGACCGTAGCAATCAGGCAGCCCTGACCGAATTCCGTCGTGCTTTTCATACGCTCAAAGGCAGCGGTCGAATGGTCCGTGCGACCGTGGTCGGTGAAACCGCGTGGGCCGTGGAAAACATGCTCAACCGCATGATCGACGGATCCATCCCCTACAGTGCCGATCTGATTCGCGTCGTGGAGGAAGTAGCGGCCGCGGTGCCGGCCTTGGTCAAGGCATTTGAGACCAAGCAGTCACCCGATGTTGCAGGCGCGGACCAGTTAGCACAACGCGCCCATGCCATCGCCAAGGGTGAACCGGTGTCCTGGCCCGATCAGACGCTATTGGCTCCGGAGCCCGATCCGCTGGATGTGCCCGACCCGACTCTAGCGCTGGATTCGGAGCTCGATCTCGACTTGGATCTGGACGCGAATGCGCAGGATAGCTACCTTATCGAGCTGACCGACACTGAAGCAGCCGAAGTGGATGCAGATATCACCCCGTTCGAGGGCGACCCCTTCGGTATCATGGATACCGAGTTGGAGGACCTATACGAACGTGAGGCCCTCGACGGCCCACTCGACGCCGAGCAGAGCCAGGACGAAGCCAATGGGCCGGCGCAGCGCGATGCCGACAAGTCGGACGATAACGACACCAACCTGCTGCGCATCTTTAAAAATGAACTCGACTCCCATTTGGAATTTGTCGATAACTATCTAGCCGACAGTCCCTTAGGCCGCAAATTACCCGACGCCCTCCAGCGCGCCTTACACACCATGAAGGGCTCTGCGCATATGGCGAGCATGGACCGCATTGCCGAGGCGGTTACGCCGCTGGAACTGTTGGTCAAGGATCTGCAAGAACGCGGTGATTTGGCGACGCCGGCGTTTCTGTCCGTGCTCAGCGCCATGGTGGTGTTGGTAAAAGAGTCGGCCGGTATAGATCCGGCGGGACCGGCCGCGGCGTCGATCGAGGGTTATATTGAACAGGTCAACACCCTGCGCCGTAACCTACTGGCAGCGGATGACGCCAGCGAAGACGACGATGTTAGCCTGTTGTCGATCTTTTTATCCGAGAGTATGGATATCGTCATGGATGCCGAGGGCATCCTCGATCAATGGCGCCAGAGCGGGGATCCCGGCAAGGCGCCTGAGACCTTGGTGCGCGAACTCGATACCCTAGCCAATGCCGCGCTTGCGGTCGACCTCCTGCCCCTCTCGCAGTTAAGTACGCAACTGCGCGCGCTCTATTTAGCCGCAGACGCCAATGCCTTCATGCTCGGTGAGAAGTTCTTCAGCCTGGCTCATGATGGCCATGAATCGTTGATTTCGATGATGGATCGCCTGGCAGCCGGGCAGTCCATTCGCACCGATGCGCTCTTTTCGGAACGTCTGCAACAGCTCTATGAGGTGTTTGCCATGCCTTACGAGGTTATTGAGCCGCCTCGTTCGCGCGCGCCAGCCGCGGCACCGATCGAACCGCCCCAGGCAGCGTATAGCGCGCCGCCGAGTCTTGAACACGTTCCGGCGCAGCGTTATGCGGTTGAGGGTGACGCCGAATTGGTGGAAATCTTCTTGGAAGAGGCCAATGACATACTGGAAAGTATTCAGCAATCGTTGGAAGCCTGGGTTCAGGATCCGCAAAACACCATCGAGGTCGAGGCCTTACAGCGCGATTTACATACCCTCAAGGGGGGCGCGCGCATGGCCGAGATACTCCCGCTCGGCGACCTAGCCCACGAACTGGAATTTCTCTATGAGGGTTTGGCCCAGGGGCAATACCAAAGTTCTGCCGGCCTAATCAGTCTGTTGCAGCAGTGCCACGATCGACTGGCCACCATGGTCGGCGATATCGAGTCGAGCATGAGTTGCTTGTCCGCACCGGACCTGGTCGCAGCCATCGGTCATTTCCGTAAACATCCAGGCGCGCCCGCCCAGCCAGTGATCCTAACGCCGGCAATAGAGCAGAGCGTCGAACCTGAACCCGAATTCGAACCCGAACCCAAACCTGAATCGGCACCGGAACCGCCGCTCGAGTCATCGACCCCGACCGCGTCGCAGATGGCTGTCGTAGAGCCGCTTTCGGCGGATCTGGATTTCGATATATTGGCAATATTTATCGAGGAGGCGGGTGAGCTGTTAAATGAATTGGAAAATGCCATCGAAGAGTGGCGCTCCGATACCCTGAATGAAGCCCATGCCGATGAGATGAAACGGGTGCTGCACACCCTAAAAGGTGGCTCGCGTCTGGCGCGTTTGAAAGACTTGGGCGATAAGAGTCACGATTTTGAGAGTCATATTACGCGCGCCCAACAACAAAAAATCCCATTGGATGATGCCTTTTTTATCGGCATCTTGGCACGTCAAGATGAGATGGTACGCAATATCGAGCAGCTACAGGCACTCATTGACCAGCAGGAAAACGACGGCGAGGGCGGTTTTGGGCCCAGCGTGATTCAGATGGCGTCCGCGCAGGATCCTGACGAACCGCCCGTACCTAATTTCGCACCACCACCGGTCACTGAGCGAGCGCCGGCCTCGGACGAGGAGCCCGTTTCGGCCCAGGTTTTGCCCTTCAAAGCCAATTCGCCAGTCATCCCAAAAGCCGCGCAGGATGGCGTCGCGGTGCGCCGTGCCCAGCCACAAGAGACGGTCAAGGTGGCCGCCAACCTACTCGAAGGTCTGGTCAACCTAGCCGGTGAAACGTCGATTTCTCGGGCTCGGCTGGAGCAGGAAGTCAGCGATTTCTCCTATACCCTGGTCGATATGGATCAAACCATCGATCGACTGCGCGACCATGTTCGCCGGCTCGATATGGAAACCGAAGCGCAGATAGTATTTCGTCAAGAACGCGCCGAAGAAACCAACTATGAAGATTTCGATCCGCTGGAGATGGACCGATATTCGCAAATACAGCAACTGTCCCGGTCGCTGATGGAAGCCACCTATGACTTGCAGGATATTAAAACCACGCTGACCGATAAGACGCGCGACGCTGAGACCATTCTGTTGCAACAGAGTCGCATTAATACCGAATTACAAGAAGGCCTGATGCGCACGCGCATGGTGCCGTTTAATCGGTTAGTCCCTCGATTGCGGCGTATCGTCCGACAGGTGGCTGGCGATCTCGCCAAGGACGTCGACTTTATTGTCGGTAACGCCGAAGGGGAGGTTGATCGGACCGTCTTGGAACGGATGATTGCACCGCTCGAACACCTGCTGCGCAACGCCGTTGACCACGGCATCGAGCGCCCCGACGATCGGCTCGCGGCCAATAAAAATCGCCTGGGTAAGGTGGTTCTGGAGCTGTCTCGCGAAGGCAGTGATATCGTCCTGAGCTTGGCAGATGACGGTCAGGGTATCGATGTTGAACGCATTCGAGCCAAGGCGATTGAACGGGGTTTGATGAAGGCCGAATCGGATCTGAACGAAGCCGAGATCATGCAGTTTATTTTGGAGGCCGGTTTTAGTACCGCCGATAAGGTGACCCAAATTTCCGGTCGTGGCGTCGGCATGGACGTGGTCAACTCTGAGGTCAAACAATTGGGGGGCTCGATCTTTATCGACTCCCAACTGGGCCGTGGCACCGCCTTTGTTATCAGGCTGCCCTTTACCGTATCGGTCAATCGGGCGTTGATGGTCAATACGCTTGACGATCTGTATGCCCTGCCGCTGACCTCGATTGAGGGCATCGTACGGGTAACCCCCAAGCAGTTGGCCGAATACTATCAGCCCAATGCGCCTTTGTTCGAATACAACGGTAAGCGTTATCGACTGGAATATATGGGTTCCTTGCTGCACACCGGCGCGCGACCCAATGTCGCCGCGATGGAAAGCTCGGCCCCTCTGGTCTTGGTTAAGGGCAGTGATGAGCGCCATTCCATGGCATTGCATGTCGATCGTTTGATGGGCTCGAAAGAGATCGTGGTGAAGACACTCGGTGCTCAATTCAGCAAGCTGCAGGGCGTGTCCGGTGCCACCATTCTCGGTGATGGCTCGGTGGTGGTTATTCTCGATCTGGCGGCCCTAATTCGATCTGAGTTGGTGATTGAACATCAGAACGCCATGTCCTTGATGCAGATGAGCGCAGAGCTGGAACGCAAGAAAGAAGGCCCGCCACGCATAATGGTGTGCGACGATTCAGTCACCGTGCGCAAGGTGACCAGTCGCTTACTGGAGCGCAATGGCATGGAGGTGCTGTTGGCCAAGCACGGAGCTGATGCGATCAACCAAATGATTGACGAGATACCGGATCTGATCCTACTCGATATCGAGATGCCCTATATGGATGGCTTTGAGGTAGCCTCACGGGTGCGTCATGATGACCGTCTGCGCCATATCCCAATTATCATGATCACCTCGCGCACCGGCAGTAAGCATCGCGAGCGGGCCCTGTCGATCGGAGTGAACGATTATATGGGTAAGCCGTTCCAGGAAGGCCCACTGTTGGACGCCATTGAACGGTTGTTAAAGGGGTAATGGGCCTAAGGTGATGAAGGGCAAGCACAACCGCGTTGGCATCATTGCCTCGACCGCCTTAGCTCAGCATCAGTTGGAATGGGTCATTGCCGATGCCGGTTACGAAGTGGCGGTGAATACCTCGCCAGAGCGTCTCAATAAGCTTTTCTTGGCCAATGAAACGATCCGTTTATGGGTGGTCGAGTTAGCCGAGGACGGACAATGGAGCGAGCTATTACAGGATATTCTCGATCTAACCCAGGCCCCTATCTTGTTTGGTGACGGCCAGATACCGGCCAAAAATCATCAAGATTACCCCCGCTGGTGCAAACGCATGCAAAAAAAAATGCATGCCTTTGCACCGGTTTTGCAAGCGGCGGTCAGCGCGCCCCAATTTGACCTCGATGTACTGATGCGCTGCGTTGAAAAACCGCGCTTCGAATTGCCGGAGTCATTAAAGAATGCACCCAATCCGGACTTAGGCCCGATCTGGGTGTTGTGCGCGTCCTTGGGCGGTCCGCAAGCGGTTAAGGATTTTCTCGATCTGTTGCCGCTCGACATACCGGCCACCTTTTTGTATGCCCAGCATATAGATGCCGGCTGTTTAGCGGCCTTGGTGCAGTCGGTTGGTCGTCACGCCGCGCTGACTATGACCTATGCCGAACACGGCCTGTCATTGGTCAATGGCCAGGTGGCTGTGGTGCCAGTAGATCACGAGATTCTGTTTGCCAACCATCCAGCGGTACTCTGGCAGGACCGAGAATGGAGCGGCCCCTACGGTCCCAGTCACGATCAGTTATTGAAAAACGCTGCCGAGCATTTCGGTCGTCAATGCAACGCGATTATCTTCAGCGGTATGGGCAGCGATGGCACCCTGGGTTCGGCCCTGGTTAAGGAGATGGGTGGCACCGTATGGGCCCAGGCCACCGAGAGTTGTGTGCAAAGTTCAATGCCCGATGCCGCTGACCAAGCCGGCAGCGTCGATTGGCGCGGTTCGCCGGCTCAATTGGCCGAAAAATTAATCGTCTGGCTGGCGCAGCGACAAACGCAAACGGCCTAGCTTAAGGAAAAATCCTATGAAAACGCCATCACAACTCAAGGCACAGTCCATAACGGATTTGGTCGCCAGTCTCTTGATTCCGGTGCACAATAAAAGTCTGCTGGTGCCCAATATTGTTATCGCCGAGGTGGTCGCCCTGCAGATGATCAGCCCATTGCCCGAGGCGCCGTCGTGGGCGCTCGGTTCAATCCTGTGGCGTGGTGAGCAGGTTCCGGTGATGAGTTTTGAAATTGCCAACAGCGAAATCCATGGCCGCGATTCCGAACAGGCCCGCCTCGCGGTGCTCAATGCGGCCAGCGGTCAGTCGCGCTTTAAATATTTTGCTATTTTGGTGCAGGGCATTCCGCGCATGATCAAGTTAACCGCGGCAGACGTGCAAGAGGACAAACTGGCCAGTTTGGGGCAGGGCGAAAGGATGGCTGTTATCACGCAACTAGGTAAGGCGGTTATTCCAGACATGGATTACCTCGAAGCGCTCTTGGACAAGCTCTAAACGTTCGCGGCCGTCCGGTCGGCGCAACAGGATCGGGGCGTCGCTAGAGGTCTGCTTGGGCGGCATGAATGCGCCGTTCGAGTTTCAATTTAAACTGCAGGTAATGCATCGTTTGGTCCCGGCCCAGGGGTAGGTGGTCAATTACCGCAGACGTTAAGGCCAGGTCGATGATGTAGATCTCCGGGTTCGCTCGCGAGGGGTCCAAACCGAGCCCATAGGACGCGATTGCGCGGTAAAATAAGTCGCCCCAGGCCGGGCTGTGAAATTCTTGCTCACCACAGACCACTCGATAGTCATAACCACCCTGTGCAGACAGTGTGACAGTCACCCCGATGCCGATAAAGTGCGCAGCCTGGGCCCAATCATTGAGCCCTGTTTTCTTCAGATCAAAGCGCCCCGGGCTGCGCTCAATTTGCACGAAATGGTTGTCCGCCTTGGGTTTGCGGTCATCTATGCCGGAGCGGCGCTGATCGGTGGCGTGCAAAAACTGCAACAACGGCGCCCACAGGGTTGCCAGATTGCGCACTGGCTGTTTGAAAACCAGCAACGAGCCTTGCTCATCGATTAGATACAGGGTCGCCTGCTGGTGGCGTTTTTCACAGGCCAACAGAACGGCATGCGGGCGGTGTAAACGGTAGAGTTTGGCCCAGAGGGGGTGATCCAGAGCAAACTGGCGATCGAAGATAAGCCGGCTATAGTCCGCCTGTTCAAGCGCCAGTTGCATTCGAAGCTCGTCCAGACTGTCGGTCGGAACATAGCCAATCGTTCGGTTATGGGCCTGATAGAGCAAATAGCGATTGCCAATACGACAGATGAATCGGTTATTTGGTGGCTGTCCGATGCTGCACAATGCCGCCAAAGCAGCTTGCATAAGGGCGTCAACGCGCAGCGCCAATACTGAAGGCTCGACCTGACTGGGACACAGGGTGACCAACGCCGGAAGGTCATCGGGTGCCTGCGCATGGATTCGATTCAGGAGCGATTTCAGCCCCTTGGCCAGCGCATCCTGCGTGGCAAACCGTTCGACCTCGACCTCGCCCCAACTGTTCACCAGTACCTGATCGAGACTGTGCACCGAGCTGTCCGAACGAGACTGGCGCGGATCGCATCCGAGATTAATAATCAGCAAGACCCGAGTCACCCGCGCCGGCCGATCAAAGCAGTGCGCTTCGGTGTGCGGTCTTGGGTTGGGTACCTGGTTTCGAAGCGCAGTCAACGCCGTGCGAACCTCATCGTCGTTGACCTCATGCCGGGCGGGAAAGATGGGAACCTGCAGCGCAGCCGTGAGCAGGCCATTTAGATGGCACCAGAGCAATGCTTCCACCAAACCATTGGCCGATTTGAGTGCTGGGGTACGCGACTGTTGGCTCATCGGCCGATCGTACACGCCCCATTGGTAGACGCCCGGATCTTCTCGGCTGGCGCGTTCATAGAGGTGAACTCGTTGGTTACTGAGGTCGACATCCAAGCCGATGTGGATAAAGTTGATCTTACCCTGACGCCGATCGAATGCGGCGTGTAATTTGCGATTGAGGCTCAGTCGGTCCGCTCGAGATAGGCCGTCACTGGGCGGCTGACTGGGCGAATATTGACACAGGGCCCTATAGCTTTGGGTCAGCTCAGCAATTAATAGCCGGCGTTCCGTCAACATATCTTCGATGGTCCACGCTCGGACGGCGTCCAGATGTTTGAGCGCGGCCGCCGACCAACCCCAGGACTGCACCAAGTTGTCCATTAATTTATGGCGCCACCCGAGCGCGTGCGTGCGTTGCGACAGCTTGAGGCCAACCTTGAAATAAAAGCAGCGTCGAATCAACTCCAGCCGCTTAGTTTGGTCATGTGCCAACAGATAGGATTCTATTTTCTGGTACAGCATGACATAGGGATCGAGATCATCGAGCGAGAGCTGCATGCGATAAATTCTGTTTTTATAAGCCTGTGCCAGGCAGTCGATATGGGGCAACTGGCGCGCATAGATTTCCAGTAAAATTAGCATTAATACCGATTGATAGGGCGAGTCGATCGCTTGATAAATTTGCCGAAGGCCGGCGCCGGCAAAATCGTCGCTGGCCAATGCGCCGAGCCCGCCAAAATCGATGCACTGAGATTTATCGACCGCCCCAGTGTGATAAAGCGCCTGCAATGTTGCCGCATAATCGCCTTCATAAGCCGTCGGTACCAACCACCAGGCGGGGTATACACCCGCCAAGACCTGTGCCGTTTGGTAGAATTCATCGAGCCGCCGGCCATCGCTGCCAGATCTTGGGCCTCCGACTGCCGATGAGGGATGTGAGCTCACTTGCCAATGGCGCGCATCCACTAGCACGAAGCGCAGCATCAGATGAAATCCTTGCGCCCACTGGGTGAGTTGGTCGGTCTTTTCCCGCAACAAAGCCAGCTGTCGGGCCGATAGCGGGGTCTCGAAACAGACCCATATCATCAGCTCGGTGCCAATTGCTTGGCCAATACTGCCACCGGTACCGATCAAATAGAGGCCCGAGATAGCGGCTTTGTGGAGCGCTGGACCCTGGCTCATCAAGCCCCCGGTGAGTCGTTGGGCCGCCTTGAGCAGGCTCTTCGCAGGCTGGTACTGGGCAATGCCGGTTGGACAATGGGGGTCGCCTGAATAGCCCGGTAGGCTCTGATGGCTCAGGTGAAACAACAGCGGTAATAGATCAAAGGCCTGCTGTTGCTTGGGCTTCAAGTCGTCCCGACAACGCGCCAGACGGCCGTCATTTGCCTGCGTAAATCGGCTCAAAACATGTCGAATATGGTCTGCCGAGGCAGCACCACTGTGGATGAAACCAGTCGTGTCTGGGTGGGGCCAGGTATCAGTCATGCGGCAAAGGCCTTTATCCTGAGTCAGGGCACCGGGTTAGGAGACCCGAGCGCATACACTAGCACCCAGCGTAGTTGAGTATTTCCGTTCGGATCTGTTAAAGTTGCCCGTCTCATAAAATAATTAGGCCCAATAGGCTTCTGGCACTAAGATGGGTTAGGCATTTATATGGGCCGTGAACGAGGCCGGGCGGTTATGGCATACCGTCCACCGACTGAAAGTGGGTAATATGACTTCAGAGCATCCAAAAAAACTGCTGGTGGTTGATGATGACCAGGAAATTCGCGAGCTACTCGCCGTTTATCTGCAAAAAAATGGCTTTACCGTCGCCGTGGCCGCAGAAGGTAACGCGATGCGTCACCTTATGGCTGCCGAACAGTTCGATTTAATCGTCCTCGACATCATGCTACCCGGTGACGATGGCTTCGTTCTGTGCCAGGAAATTCGTGCCCAATCTAGCATCCCCATCATTATGCTCACCGCCGGATCCGATGAGACCGATCGCATCATCGGTTTGGAGCTCGGTGCCGATGACTACGTCGGCAAACCCTTCAATCCGCGCGAACTGTTGGCGCGAATCAAAGCGGTCCTGCGCCGTTTTGACGAGACCAAAAGCAAGGTTCAGCCGCTGGATACGCTGCGTTTCGGCGCGTTCACGCTGCACGCCGCGAATCGAGAATTGCAGTATGCTGACGAGCCCCCCGAGTCCTTGAATGGGGCCGATTTCAATCTGTTGCGGTTATTCCTGTCGCGACCGGGCCAGGTATTGAGCCGGGACGATCTGTCCTTGCATCTGCGCGGGCGTGATTCGTCGCCCTTCGACCGTTCCATTGATGTGCAGATCAGTCGGCTGCGTAGCCGCTTGCGCGACGACGGCAAGTCGCCCCAGATGATCAAAACCGTGCGCGGTGCCGGTTATATATTAACCACACCCGTCGAACCGGCTAAGTAGGCCGCCCTTGTTTATGATTTCGTCACTCTATGCCCGCTTCTTGGTCCTGATGGTAGGCGGCCTGATATCGTCCTTTCTGCTCAGCAACTACCTTTGGTATACCGTGCTGGAGTCCAAACGACTGGCACAGGGGCGTGAGATGGCCCGGGACATGGCATTTTCAGTGGGTTCGACGATGGAATTTATTCGTGCCTACCCGACCGAGTATCGCCATATTATTCTCAACCAATTCCGCGATATGGGCGGCTCCCGTTATCTGGTCTCCATTAACAAAAAATTTATCAACATTGACCCCTTCATCGATTCCGATCTAAAGCGAGAGTTTATCGATAACTTCCTCGCGGCCATCGAGGAAAAATTGGGTCAGAGGCTGGAGGGTCTGAGCGTCGAGTTTGCTGATCCGACCGAGTTGCGGGTCTACAAAAAAGACATTCGCTTGGTCGATTTGCCGCCCCGTTGGGCGCAAAATACCCTGATCCGTGAGCCTGAATCGGCACCGGTTCTGGTGGCCCAGGTACTGGTCGGTGAGGGTGAATGGCTTTACTTGGCCGGCCTCTTGTCCGACCCCTATTACCTCAATGAGAGTCGCTACTTGGGTGCCGATCAATTGCTGTTCTTATCCATTATGCTCGTCGTCCTGCTGGCAATTAGCTGGGTGCTGGTGCGTTGGTTGACCCGGCCGCTGGTCAAGTTATCGCGCGCGGCACGGCGCTTAGGCACCGATATAGAGTACGATATCCGCTCGCTCCAGATTGAAGGCACCCGAGAGGTGCGCGAAACGGCGATGGCCTTTAACTTTATGCAGGAACGGGTGGTGCGTTTTATTGAGGATCGGGAGCGGATGTTCTCGGCCATTTCCCACGACTTAAAAACCCCCATTACCCGGCTGCGCTTGCGCTCCGAACTGATGGACGACTCCGACACCAAACGCAAGATGATTGGCGATTTGGAGGAACTGGAATCGATGGCGCGCGGCGCACTGGATCTGGGTAAAAGCACCGATATCCACGAAGGGATGCACGCCATCAATATCAATCAACTGATGCGCACTTTTAAAGATGAGTACAAGCTGATGGGTGCCGAGATCGAAATTCGCGGCATCGCAAAACGGCCCTATTTTGGCAAGCCATTGGCGCTCAAACGTTGCATTTCTAACCTGATTAACAATGCTGTTTTCTATGGTAAAAGTTTGCGCCTTGATGTGGTCGACAGTCGCGCTGAAATGAAGATCTACATAGTTGATCAGGGCCCGGGCATTCCCGAGGAGCAGCTCGACAAGGTCTTTGAACCTTACGTGCGGCTCGAAGGATCGCGCAATCGCAACACCGGTGGCGCCGGTTTGGGCTTGAGTATTGCGCGCAACATTGCCCATGCCCATGGCGGGCGTCTAACCTTACGCAATAGGATTGGCTCGGGCCTGGAAGCCGCGGTTATATTGCCGCGCATATGAGCGCGCGTTCTAATTCCTAATTAACAATTAACCCTTAATGGACATTCAACAGCCTTGGCCTTTTCGGCGATCTTGGGTATAGTACCAAGTTGTTCAATCGGTCAGGTTTTTATAAGAGGCAATAATGGCTACTCCACATATTAAAGCAGAACTCGGTGACTTCGCAGAAACAGTGCTAATGCCCGGAGACCCTTTACGGGCGCAACATATAGCGGAAACCTTCTTATCCAACGTGGTGCGTGTCAACGATGTACGCAATATGTTTGCCTATACCGGCGAATACAAGGGCAAGCGCCTGTCAGTGATGGGCTCGGGTATGGGAATTCCCTCGATCTCTATCTATGCCAAGGAATTGATCACCGAATTGGGTGTGAAGAACATTATCCGAGTCGGCACCTGCGGCGCCCTGGCAGACGATATTCAACTGCGTGATGTTATCGTTGCCATGGGGGCCAGTACCGACTCCGGTGTCAACCGAGCCCGCTTGCAGGGCTATGATTTTTCCGCCATCGCCAGTTACCCCTTGCTGGAAGCAACCGTCAATGCCGCTCGGGACGCCAAGATAGAGGTGCGGGTCGGTAATGTGTTTTCGGCCGATCTGTTCTACACCCCGGTCGATTGCATTATGACTACCTTAGCCGGGATGGGCATCTTAGCCGTCGAAATGGAAACAGCCGGCCTCTACGGCGTAGCCGCCGAATACGGCGCCAACGCCTTGGCGGTGATGACCGTGAGCGATCACATATTGCGCGGTGAAGCGGCCAGCGCCGATGAACGGCAAAATACCTTCAATGATATGATCGAAATCACCCTGAATGCGGCCATCACGCTCTAAACCATAGGGAACAGCTTATGACGGATAACTTTACCACCCTATATGATCTGGCCAAAGCGGGAGCGGCCCTGGCCTATGCACCTTACAGTCAGTTTCAGGTCGGCGCGGCCTTGGCCACCGTCGACGGTGCCCTGTTCAGCGGCTGCAATGTGGAAAACGCTTCCTATGGGCTGGGCTTGTGTGCCGAACGCAATGCTATCACCACCGCCGTCGCGGCCGGGGTCAAGCCGGGGCAAATCGACCGATTGGTGCTCTTCATTGACCGCGCCGAGTTGTTTTCACCGTGCGGCGGCTGCCGTCAGGTAATGAGCGAATTTATGAAGCCCACCGCTATCATTAGCGCCACCAATGGACAGGGTCAGCGAAAAGATTGGACCGTGGCCGAGCTATTGCCGGACGGCTTTCAGTTGCCCGGCTAGGCGAACTGCGCTAGCAGCGCAACTATGTTGGCCACCCTAAGATTCCTTATTGGCACTGTGCCGCCTTAGATCCTTGTGAAAATGGCGACCTAAGCTCACCAATCCGCTACACTCGGTTTAAAACTGGGCGGCACGGCAGCCGAATTAAGGTTTCAACCTGTGGTGATGGTCAATGGCGCAACGATTGTATTATTTTCTGTTAGCAGCCTTAGCTTACGGTTTGTTCAGTTGGGTCGGCCTCTTGCTGGTGATTCCACCCGGTTTTTCGTCAGCCATCTGGCCCGCGGCCGGTCTGGCATTGGGCCTCTATATCCTGATGCCCACGCGCGCGATAGTGGGAGGTATCTGGCTCGGTGCCTTTATCGTCAATCTCGGTATTGCGACCCAAGGTTTCAGCCAGTTCAGTTTGCCAGCCGTGTTGATGGCCGTCACGACCGGTACCGGTGCCACGCTGCAGATGCTGTTTGGCAGCTGGCTATTCGGTCGCCTGTTAAGCACTGATCAATACATAGCAACGCCGCACGATATTTTCAAGTTCGTGCTCTTGATCAGTCCGTTGAGCTGTCTGATTGGCTCAACGATTGGTGTGGTGCCGCTTTATGTAAACGGCTTTGTCAGTCTCGCCAACCTCCCCTTCAGCTGGCTAACCTGGTGGGTAGGCGATGCCATTGGCCTCATGCTGTTCACCCCGCTCATTCTGACCCTGCTGTCCACCAATCAGCGGCTGAGCAACGCTCGTAAACTGCTCTCGCTGGTGCCAATGACGGTCATTTTCAGCGCAATCCTAGTGCTTTTTTTCGGGTCGTTGCAACACCATCGGCAGAATCAAAGCACCGAAATGAGCGAACTTGCCCAGCGATTGCATCTGAATGTAGAACGGCGTTTAAGGGATTCTGCCAATAAATTACTGGCCTACTCGGCCTTTTTTCAAGCCTCCAGCTATGTATCGGCCGACGACTTCGCCGCTTTTTCGGCCACCATCAATACCGGTGACCCCACCTTTCAAGTTGTTGGTTGGACCCCGATTGTCCACCGCATTGAGCGGGCGTCCGTCGAGGCGGACGTGCGCGCCCAAGGTTTTCCGGACTTTACCTTTACCGAGCCGAGTCCGAATGGGACGGTGCCTGCTGGGCCACAAGACATTTACTACCCGGTGGTCTATATCTATCCATTTGCGCTTAATAAAAGGGCCTTCGGTTTGAACTTGGGGGCCATTCCGTCGCGCTTGCTGGCCCTGACTCAGGCATTTGAGCAGAATCAGAGCGTGGCCACGGCACCCATTCAGTTGGTCCAAGAGCTGGATGGCACGTTGGGTTTTATCCTTTATCTACCGGTGTTTCGATCTACACAATTGGCCTTCTTGAGTGGACCTGAAAAGGAACTGCTAGGTTATGTGGGCGGTGGTTTTCGGATTGGCGCCGTGCTGCGGGGAGCGCAACGCGAAGCCGAGAAGATTGGCATCGGTATCGATCTCCACGATATCACCGACGGCCGGCAGCCATTACAGGAATCGACTTTGATTGCCGTCGAGGGGTTTGAGCCAGTTACCTATAGCCTTTTCTTCGGCCAACGGCACTATCAGCTCACCTTCTTTGTGAGTGAAAAATTCGGTCTCTATCATAAGGATTGGACCAGTTGGATTATCCTCACCGCGGGCTTTCTGATTGCGGCCCTATTGAATTCAGTAATTCTAATGTTAGCGGCCACCACCGAAAATATTCGCCATGAGGTTGCCCGAAAAACTGACGATCTAATGCAGGCGACCCAGGCTGCGATAGAGGCCAATGCCGCCAAATCCAATTTTTTGGCCAACATGAGTCATGAGTTCCGCACTCCGCTCAACGCTATTATTGGGCTCAATGAACTGTGCCTGATGACCCCATTAACGGCCCAACAAAGCGATTATCTGGGTAAGTCGCAAATGGCGTCGAACACCCTATTGGGACTGATCAATCATACCCTCGATTATGAAAAAATTGCTTTGGGTAAGTTGGAGGTCGAAACCACCCCTTTCTCCCTCAATAACATCCTGGACAAGATGCATGCGATCTTTGCCATTCAGGCTGTTCAGAAAGGGCTGTATTTTGTGGTAACGGTTCCGACGGCCCTGCCTGAAACCGTGCTTGGCGATGCGCTGCGTGTGGAGCAGGTTCTGCTGAACTTGTGCAGCAACGCCGTTAAATTCACCGACCAGGGCGGGGTTACTGTCGAGCTGGTTGTTATCACCCGGACACTGGAACACATCGCCCTAGAATTAACGGTGAGCGATACCGGCATCGGCATTTCTCCCGATGAACAGGGCCATTTGTTTGAATCATTTCGTCAGGCCGATGCCTCGACCGCACGAAAATACGGCGGCACGGGATTGGGTCTGAATATCAGCCGTCAGCTCGTCGATTTAATGGGAGGGGAGATCGATGTGCACAGCGACCTGGACGTGGGCAGTCAATTTGTCGTCCGGCTGATGTTTCAAATAACCACCGCAGATGGCCGTCAGATAGACGCGGTCAGCCAAAACGGATTGAACGTTCAGCAGTCCTCTGCCCAAAATACGTCGGCTGTGCGAGTTTATGGTGCGGCCATCCCATCGGCGTCACCTCCGGACATGACCAAAGAGGCGCTCAAGGGGCTGGCATTGTTGGTCGTGGAAGACAATATTATCAACCGGGTGGTGGCCGAAGGGCTGTTGCGATCGATGGGCGCGGAGATCACCTTAGCCGTTGACGGCTTTCACGCCCTAGAGATCCTGCAGTCGGGTGCCGACTTCGACCTGATCCTGTTGGATATACAGATGCCTGGCATGGACGGTTGCGAGTTGGCTCGTAAAATTCGTCTGTTGCCCGGCGCTGTCAACGAACTGCCGCTAATAGCCATGACGGCCAATGTGATGGACGATGATATCGCCCGCTGCTTAGCCGCCGGAATGGACGATCATATCGGCAAGCCGCTCAATATTCGGACCATGGTCGACAAAATTCTAGCGCGCATTGGTTGAAAATTGGGCGCTCACGCAGCCCAAGGCCTCAGACGTCACGACCTAGACATTGGTCTTAATTGTCAACAATATGTTGATATCTACGCATTTCTAGCGCATAAATTCCCTATAAGTCCGATGTATTGTAGACAAAATAATAAAAAACGACCTGCTACAGGAAAGATAGCCTATGAGTACTTACGCAACAGAGCATCAGTTAGCCCGCGTTCAGGCGGATCAATTTTGGTTAACCCAAGCACGTCAGCTGGCGTGGCATACGCTGCCCAGTTTGGGGTTAACCACTCAGGCTGATGGCCAGCAGCGCTGGTTTGCCGACGGTCAACTCAACACCGCCTATCTGGCTGTAGATGCCCATGTCGACGCGGGTCGAGGCGAGCAGCTTGCCCTGATTTACGATTCACCCTTGGCCGGTCGGGTGCAAAAATTCACCTATAACGACTTGCTGGAAGAGGTACGTCGGTGCGCCGGCCTGTTGCGTCAGCTCGGGGTTGAGAAGGGCGATCGGGTGGTGATCTATATGCCGATGATTCCCCAGGCTACCATTGCGATGCTGGCCTGTGCCCGCCTCGGTGCAATCCACTCGGTAGTCTTCGGCGGCTTTGCCGCTAATGAGCTCGCTGTGCGCATCGACGATGCCCAACCGAAAGTGGTGCTGGCAGCGACCTGTGGCCTTGAGGTTAACAAGATCGTGCAGTATCAACCCTTGCTGCGCAGCGCCTTACAGTTGGCCGAACACCAGCCCGAGCAGGTGGTGGTTTGGGAGCGACCCGAGCAACCGATCACCGAAGCCGACTTTGTCCGCTGGCAGGATCTGCTTGTCGTAGCCGAGCCGGCCGACTGCGTTGTGCTCCAGGCAACCGATCCGCTCTATATCCTTTATACCTCCGGCACCACTGGCCAGCCCAAGGGGGTTGTGCGCGATCACGGCGGACACGCCGTTGCGCTGCACTATTCGATGGCGGCGCTCTATGATACGGCGCCTGGCGAGGTCTTTTGGGCGGCATCGGATGTCGGCTGGGTGGTCGGTCATTCCTATATTGTCTATGCCCCCCTATTGCGCGGTTGTACCACCCTGATGTACGAGGGCAAACCGGTCGGTACGCCCGACGCCGGTGCATTCTGGCGGGTGGTGCAAGACCACCGGGTCAAGGTGCTGTTTGCCGCACCGACGGCGTTTCGGGCCATCCGCAAGACCGATCCGGACGGCGTCCTGATCAAGGACTACGATCTGTCCTCCTTGGCGACCATCTTTATGGCCGGTGAACGACTCGACCCGCCGACGCTGGCCTGGACTGAACAGCACAGCCAAAAGCCAGTCATCGACCATTGGTGGCAAACCGAAACCGGCTGGGCGATCACCGGTAATCCGCTCGGCTTAGAACGCTTCCCGACCAAGGCCGGCAGTTCCTGCAAGCCGATGCCGGGCTTCAATGTTGAAATTCTCGATGGCGAAGGACGCATCTGCGCACCCGGTGTACAGGGCTATATCGCCTTGCAACTGCCGTTGCCGCCCGGGTGTCTGACCACCATCTGGCGCAATCAGGCGCGCTTCGAATCGGCCTACCTAAAGCAGTTTACCGGCTTCTATGCCTCCGGTGATGGCGGTTACAAAGACGAGGACGGCTACATCTTCGTGATGGGGCGGATTGACGATGTGATCAATGTGGCCGGCCATCGCCTGTCGACCGGCGAACTGGAGGCGGTCCTGGGCGGTCATGAGATGGTCGCCGAGTGCGCCGTGATCGGTGTGGCAGACGATCTCAAGGGGCAGATACCGCTCGGATTTGCCGTCCTCAAGGATGGTGTCTACCCAGACTTGGATGACTTGGAGCGGGCCCTGGTCGCCAAGGTGCGCAATGAGGTAGGTGCCATCGCCTGCCTCAAGCAAGTGATGATCGTCGATCGATTGCCGAAGACCCGCTCGGGTAAAATTTTGCGCGCGACCATGCGTAAGATGGCCGATGGGGAAGACTACCAGATTCCGTCAACCATTGAAGATCCGGCGGCACTGGATGAAATTCAGCAGCACTTCCGCTAGGCAATTCGCGCCGGTATCCTGTGTCGATGAGGTCGGGCTCTAAGGGCCCCAGTCAATCGAATATCGCACCCGGGTTGAACAGGTTGTCGGGGTCGAAGGTCTTTTTCAGCTGACGCATCAGATCTATTTCCAGCGGCGTGCGGCTATATTGCAAGTAGGCTTTTTTCTGGAAGCCGATGCCATGCTCGGCGGACACAGAACCCTGACAGGAGGCCAACGGCTGGTAGACCAGTTCGTTAATGGTGCTGCGCTGCCGATCCGATAAATCTGGCCCTATATGAATAAAGAGGTGCAGGTTGCCATCACCGAGATGGCCAAAGACAATCACCTTAGCCTCGGGCCAGTGGGCGCGGATCGCCTCCGTTAGGTTGTCGACATAGGCCTCCATAGCATCAATCGGCAGGCTGACATCATAGCCTATATAGGGCGCCAGCCCGGTGGTTAAACACTCTATATCATCGCGAATGGCCCACAGGGCCTGTTGCTGAGCCATCGAGCTGGCGATCACGGCATCGATAATCAGCTCTTGTTCCAGTAAGGTTTCCAAAGCCGAGAGGAAAATGTCCTTTTCCAGATCGTGATAATTTGCCGCCTGAATCAACACATAATAAGGATAGTCCAGGCTCAGCGGTGCTTTGTGTGTCTGTTCTTGGTCGATGACAAAGCGCAAATGTTCTTGCCACATCACTTCGAAGGCCGACAGACGCCCACCCAGTTGGGCATCGAGGTTGCGCAACAAGGCCGTGAGTGATTGAAAGTCGGGCACCGCGACCAGCGCCGTGGAATAGCTGCTGTGTTGAGCGCGCAAGCGCAAGGATAGGCGGGTGATGATGCCCAGGGTGCCTTCACTGCCGATAAACAGCTGCTTGAGATCATAGCCGGTATTGTTCTTCAACAAGGGCCGCAGATTGCTAACTATCTCGCCCGTGGCCAGCACCACTTCCAGACCGAGAATTTGCTCACGCGACATGCCATAACGCAGCACCTCGTTACCACCTGCATTGGTCGCGGCCATGCCGCCGAGAGTGCAGCTGCCGCGGGCGCCTAAGTCGACCGGGTAATGCAGGTCATTACTTTCGGCAAAGGCCTGCAGCGCCTGTAAGGGCACACCGGCTTGAACGATGACGGTGCGGTTATCGACATTGATAGCCTCGATCTGGTTTAAGCGCTCCAATGAAAGCCCAATCTGTTCGGCCGAGGGCACCGCCCCTTCAACGAACCCGGTCATGCCGCCCAAGGGCACGATGCTGATTCCGGCCGCGCAACAGAGTTTGACCACCGCAGCGACCTCCTCGGTTGAACCGGGCCGCACGATGGCACCGGCGCGCATCGGAGCCGGATCAAACCAGCTGATCGGCCGAGCAGAGACATCGGCACCGGTTAACACCTGGCGGGCTCCGAGTAATTCTATAAGTTGGTTTAACAGTGTTTGCATACGGTATTCAGTGTATGGAGGCGGACAAACACTATGCCACAGGAGTAGTCGGAATTCATCTCGGACCCTAGCCGTTTTATGGCTCGACAAGGTTTACCTAATTGTCTTCTAACGGGTCTAATACTAATGGATGAACGCACACAGATGTTTATTTAGGGTGTATGCTTGTCAAATGAAAAAGGTAACTAGTAGACAATTGATTGGCATCTTAGTCGGGGCAGCCTTGGGCGAGAGCGACGCCAAGGCAATCGGTGCTTCTTTAGCAGCACCGTGCCCTTGGCGACGAGCGCAAGCTCGATGGATGTGCAGATGCCCGTGATGGATGATTTTGACGCGATGCGTCGGATTCGCCAGGAGCCTGCCGCTGTGGCTATTGCCCAGATCGCGGCCGATGCGGGCGTGGATCTGAACGCAGCGCTGGAGCGACTCGGTGGTTTGCAAGATGTATATCGCAATGCGCTCGCAGCCTTTGTCGTCGATCTGCTTGTCATGCCTAGCCAGTTGAGCGCTTATGCGCAAAATCTGCAGCACAATAACAGCCGGGATGACGCCCGTCGCTTGATGCATACGGTGAAGGGGTTGGCGGCAACCATCGGCGCAACGGCCTTGTCGACGGCTGCCGCCAGTGGCGAACAGGCCATGGGTAACAGCCCAGATGAACAACAGGTGGTGCTTATCTGCGATCAGGTTGGCACCGTCATTACGCGTGCCTTGCCCGGTCTACAGGCCCTCTCGGCAGTGGTCTGACAATTTTGAATCCCAGGCGTTAAGCAGCACCTATCGAGCCCTGCAAAGCCGTCAATCGAGATTGGTGCACATCAGTAATGCGCACCTTCAGTACGCCCCGACTTGTTCCGCCAGGACAACAATCCGTGCCTACAACGACCCCCACAGGGTATTAAAAATCACCTGATGGGTATTGGCGATGGTCGGCGACTTAATCACCACTGCGGTCGGCAGATCACCATCGCTGAGCGAAATCAGCGCGACCTTGGGCGGATAGATGGCGATATAGGAGCCGGCGTTGTCCGAGGATTTTTCATCGATCCATTTCCGATCGGCCAACGGGGCCTCCTCGCCGCCTTCCCCGATGGCGATCACGCGCACCTTGATATCGAGCTTAACCCGTTGACGGGTATAGTTGGGAAAGGGTCGGTACAGGTGTTTACGGATCGCCTTGGCCGAATAAACGCAGTAGGTGCGGTCTTTGTGCTCACTGACCGTGGAGAGAATGTCTTTCAGCACCAATTCAATGCCGTCATCCCCCTCGTAATAGTGCACATCAGCATTACCGGTGACCGGCTGTAGGTGCGACAGCTGGGGAATGACCTTGTCCTCCAGAGCTTCCATGGCCTCGGTCACCTGGGCCTGATGCTTTAGCGCCAGTTCACGCAATCGAGACGGTGGCTCGGCGCTGAAATGATGCCGCTTACCCTTGGGGAAAAAGCTCACCACGCCCTTCGGTTGCATGCGTTTAAGCAATTCATGGGTGGTGCCGCGATTAATGCCGGCACGATCGGCGATATCGCGTATCGAGGCCGGGCCCGACTCGAGCAGGGCCAGATAGATCCGCGTTTCGCGCGGCTCTAAACCGAAGACACGCAGCACTTCGGCGGTATTCACGCTGGCTCCTGCCCTGGGGTCGGCTTAGGAATCGCGGCGCGCGGCGCAAAGGCGAACACATCGCTGATCATCTGATCGGCCCGGAAGCCATGTTCGCTCAGGGTATCCAAGAGGTTGTAGACCATTTCCGGCGAACCGCAGGTCAGTGCCTGGCATTGGCCAACATCGGCGTGGTCGGCCAGGATGCTCTGGACCAGCATCTGGTGTTTATCGTCCCAATGACTGTGTTCGGAGATAAGCGCGGCGATGTGCACATGGGGGTATTGGTCGGCCCATTGCTCAGCCTTATCCAGCATATAGAGTTGATTGAGCCGGTAACTGGTCCAATAGATAAAGATCGGTCGCTTGGCCTGACGCTGCAACTGGTCTTCCACCACCGCCTTGACTTGACTGAAGCCGGTACCGGAGGCGACTAGTAATAAGGGCGCCGATGAAGCGGGCAGAGCACTCAGAACACAGCTGCCGGCTGCGGCCGCCAATTGCACCGAGCCCTGTTGGCGCAAGTGGTTGATAAGCCGCGTATTGGTCTCGGAGTCACCCTGGACATGCAATTCCACACACGCCATATGGGGTGCCGAACCGATGGTGAAATACAGATGCTCGAAACCCGGAATTCGTAACTCGGTATATTGGCCGGCCTCGAACGGATAGGGTTCGATCGGCTTGAGCAGAACTTGCCAGACGTCGCCACTCAGGGCCTTGATATCGTGAACCGTGGCGAGGGTTAGGGGGGCGGTCAAAAGCATTATCTCCAATTTTAAGGGTTAGGGTTGGGCCAGTATACGCATCGGTTGTGTTAGAACCAAAGCGCGCCAGGCCGATCTATTTCGTGTCGCTCCGCCTGGCCGGTGGTGAAGCCGCGCTAGAGGTTCAGTTCCGCCAGTAGGGCGGTCATTTTCGCGCTGATCAGCGGATCTTTGACGATCGGCCGGCCCCATTCCCGATTGGTTTCACCGGGCCACTTGTTGGTCGCATCGAGTCCCATCTTAGATCCCAGACCCGAGATGGGGCTGGCAAAGTCGAGATAGTCGATCGGGGTGTGCTCGATCAGGGTAGTGTCGCGCACCGGATCCATGCGGGTACTGATCGCCCACATCACATCTTGCCAGTCGCGTGGATTAACGTCTTCATCGACTACGATGAGAATCTTGGTGTACATGAATTGGCGCAAGAACGACCAAGTACCCATCATGACGCGCTTCGCATGGCCAGCATATTGCTTCTTCATACTTATTACGGCAATACGATAGGAACAGCCTTCCGGGGGCAGATAAAAATCGATAATTTCCGGGAACTGCTTCTGCAGAATCGGGATGAACACCTCATTTAGGGCGACGCCGAGGATCGCCGGCTCATCGGGCGGCCGGCCGGTATAGGTACTGTGATAAATAGGGTTATTCCGATGGGTCATGGTTTCCACAGTAAAGACTGGGAACTCACTGACCTCATTGTAATAGCCGGTGTGGTCACCATAAGGGCCCTCGGGGGCCGTTTCGCCCGGATAGATAAAGCCCTCCAAGATGATCTCGGCAGTCGCCGGCACCAGCAGATCGTGGCTGCGACACTTGACCAATTGGCTGCGGCTGTCGCGCAGCAGACCGGCGAAGGCATATTCCGATAGGGTGTCGGGCACCGGGGTCACTGCCGCGAGGATGGTGGCCGGGTCGGCCCCCAAGGCCACGGCAATCGGAAAAGGCTGGCCGGGATGCTTCTGCTGCCACGCTTGATAATCGAGTGCACCGCCGCGATGGGAGAGCCAGCGCATAATAAGTTTGTTCTTACCGATCACCTGTTGCCGATAGATACCCAGATTGGTGCGGCCACCATCCGGGCCCTGGGTGATAACCAATGGCCAGGTGATCAGCGGCGCGGCATCTTCGGGCCAGCAGGTCCACACCGGTAGCGTGCCCAGATCGACTTGGTCACCGGTCAGAATATTCTCTTGGCAGGGCCCGCTGCGCAGGGTTTTGGGGGCCATGCTGAGCACTTTTTTCAGCAGCGGCGCCTTCGACCAGGCATCCTTTAAGCCCTTGGGCGGTTCCGGCTCTTTCAGATAGGCCAATAGTTTGCCGATTTCGCGCAGATCTGCCAGGTTGTTAGCACCCATGCCCATCGCGACCCGTTCCGGTGTGCCGAAGAGGTTGCCGAGCACCGGCATGTCATAACCGATGGGGTTCTCAAACAGCAGCGCCGGACCTTTTTTGCGCAAGACCTGATCACACAACTCAGTCATTTCCAGATGCGGATCGACTGGATGGCTGATTCGAATCAGTTCGCCCCGCTGCTCGAGGCCGGCGATAAAGTCGCGTAAATCGGTGTATTTCATGAACGGGTTCTTATGGTTAGGGGTTCGGGCAGCATGGCCAGGCGACGAGCCATTGGCTAGAGCTGTTTGAGGCTGATAAAGAGCGACTCTCGGCTGGCGTTTTGGGCCTTCAGCCGGTCCAGGTAGCTCTGCCACAGCAGCTCTTGCTGATCGCCAAGATGGCGCAAATAGGTCCAATCGTACAGGCCGCTGTCGTGGCCGTCATCGAAAATAATCTTGATGGCGTAACGGCCGGTGGCTTCAATGCCGGAGATGGCAACGGCCTTTTTGCCTACCTGCAGTACCTGCTGACCCACGCCATGGCCGCGTACCTCGGCCGAGGGCGAATGCACTCGTAAAAATTCGGCCGACAGGCGATGCTCGACCCGGTCGGGCCACTGTAGATTTAGGGTTTGGCTGGCGCGGTGATAATCGATTTTGAGCGGCGCAGTGTGCATAGCAGTACTTTTTGAACGAATACGATAGCCATTATCAGCAATCGGCCGCGGAAGTCTAATCTTTCCCCTGCTTTTTCGTCCTGCTTGCTAATCGGGAATTTGATTGCGCAGCAGCACCAGTTCGTCGATGTTGAGCCGGAGAATATCGACCAGGTCGGGATCGAACTTAATGCCACTCTGATTAACGATATAGGCCAAGATCGCCTCGTTATGCCACGGCTCCTTATAGCTGCGTTGTGACCCTAGGGCATCAAAGACATCGGCCATGGCCATAATCCGAGCCTCCATGGGGATCTTATCGCCGACCAGGCCATCAGGGTAACCACTGCCATCCCAATTTTCATGATGCCAGCGCGCCAGGCGGGCGCCTAAGCAGGCTACCGGCAGCTTGGATTGCTCCAAAATCTGGCCCCCGATGGCGGCATGAGTTTGCATAATAGCCCATTCATCCGAGGTGAACTTGCCCGGTTTGTGCAGGATGGCTTCGGAAATGGCTATTTTGCCGATGTCGTGCAGGGGTGCGGCAATCTTAATGGCTTCAATAAACTCTCTGGGCAGCGCCAACTGCTGGGCAAAAAACTCACAGATCAGCGCGACCCGTTTGACATGACTGCCGGTCTCCAGGCTACGCGCCTCGATGGCATCACCGACTATATACATTAGCTCCTTCTGATTGCTGGCGAGCTGGTTTTGGCGCATCAGGTTTTCAAAGATTAGCACCAGTTGGCTGGCATAGAGCTCGATCAAGCCGGCTCGAAAATGACTCTCATCAGCCGGATATTCGACCCATAAGACCACCGCGGCATCCTGACCGGTGGCGAAATAACCGACAAAGTCTTGTGCGCTAGCGACGGTGCTTTGATCGCTAAAGGTTTGTTCAATGCGTGCGCGAATCGCCTCAGGGAGACCCTCTAGGCCGCTGCTCACGCATTGTTGCGCGCCATTGCCACAACTGAGCAGGGTGTCGATTGATTCGGCAAATAAGCTGTGCTGACGTCGTGCCAGATAGAGCGTTGAACGCTCCAGTTGTAAAATGCTCAATAACCCTTGCAGGGCGGAGCTGGCCATGAGATCCAAACTATCGAGTTTGAGCAGACCGGCGGAGGTATCGATCAATTGTCGAAACGCGGCCAATTGGCTACCGATGGTGGTGATATCCTTATAACCGCGCACAGCATTGAATACGCAGGTAGCCAAGCCTTGAGCGGTCAGCTCGGTCTTGGATTTGTAGTCATTGATATCATAGTTGCGGATAACGTCCGACTCTGGTGCCATACCGGCTTGGCCGGTACGCAGAATGAGACGGATAGCGCCGTTCATCCGGTCGTTGCGAATCCACTCGACTAACTCCAGACCGGCATGGGGGGTCTCCATCACGACATCGACAAAGGCTAAACAGTATTGGGTGTCCGACTCCAGCATGAGCCGGGCTTCGGCTGCTGAAAAAGCCGAGTGCAGCTTGACCGGCTGGCCGAACAGTTCCAGTCGGTTCAGGGTCAGCCGGGTGACATCGTGAACACTGGGTTCGTCGTCGACTATTAGAATGTGCCAAGGTTCGCAGGGCGGCTCACTGGTTAAGGGCGGTAGGGTATCGGCACTGAAAATCATGCGGGTCATCGGCTTGGGCATCGACTTATGGCGAGCCCTAACTAAAGCACAGATATGCGGTATTGCCAGCGCCAATTTGACTTAATGGTGCGCAGCACGGCGGGTTAAATCGACCGTGCTTCGCGCTGGTCGCTAGAGAATAAAGCGACTGAGATCTTCGTTTTGAGCCAGTTCACCGAGCGCGGCCTCGACAAAGGCGGCATCGATAGACTGCTTTTCGCCCGAGCGTTCACTGGCATCAAAGGATATGCCTTCAAACAACCGTTCCATGATGGTGTGTAGGCGTCGAGCTCCGATGTTCTCGGTGTTCTCATTGACCTGGTACGCCGTCCGGGCGATGGCTTCGATGGCATCGTCACTGAAATCCACCAAGAGATTTTCGGCCTGCATCAACGCGCTATACTGCTCGGTAATGCTGTAGTCCGGCTCGGTTAAAATACGCTTGAAGTCGTCCGGTGTCAGTGCCTGCAGATTCACTCGTATTGGTAATCGGCCCTGTAATTCGGGGATCAGATCGCTCGGTTTGGAAAAGTGAAAGGCACCACTGGCTATAAAGAGGATATGGTCGGTCTTTACCATGCCGTACTTGGTATTGACCGTACAGCCCTCTATGAGCGGTAACAGGTCGCGCTGCACGCCATCCCGGCTGACGTCACCGCCACCGCGATTGTCACTCTTGGCAATCTTGTCGATCTCATCGAGAAACACGATACCGTTTTGCTCCACCGCGTGCAGGGCCCGTTGGCGCAGCGTGTCCTCGTTGATCATCCGGCCGGCTTCTTCCTCGGTCAGCAGCTTAAGGGCTTCTTTGATCGGTACCTTGCGGGTCTTAGTTTTTTCCTTGCCCATATTGGAAAACATATTCTGCAACTGGCTGGTCATTTCTTCCATACCCGGTGGCGCCATAATTTCGACCCCCACCTTGGCTTCGGCCAGTTCTATCTCAATTTCCTTAGCGTCCAGTTCGCCTTCGCGTAGGCGTTTACGGAAGGTCTGTCGGGTCGCCGACGGTTGCGCTTTAGAGTCGTCATCGGTCGAACCGGTGCGCGCCGATGGTAAGAGTATATCGAGGATTCGGTCTTCGGCCGCATCCTCGGCACGCGGCCGGACGGCATGCAATTCATGGTCGCGAAACAGCTTGATGCCGGTTTCGACCAGGTCACGAATAATCGACTCGACATCGCGCCCGACATAGCCGACTTCGGTAAACTTGGTCGCCTCGACCTTGATAAAAGGCGCATTGGACAGCTTTGCCAAGCGCCGTGCAATTTCTGTTTTACCAACTCCGGTCGGGCCAATCATGAGAATGTTTTTCGGTGTGATTTCGTCGCGCATCCGCTCATCGAGTTGCATGCGCCGCCAGCGATTACGCAGCGCAATGGCCACGGCGCGTTTGGCGTCGTCCTGACCAATAATGTGTTTGTCCAGCTCATGGACGATTTCTCTGGGTGTCATTGTCGACATGCTAACCTCTTACCTAATAGGGCCCGCCGCGAGTGATGTGCCGCGTCGGGCGTGGTCCTTGCCGCGTTGGCAGGGGCCGGTGAACTGTTTTACAGCGTTTCGACAACCACCGAGTGGTTGGTGAAGACGCAAATATCTGCGGCTAAGGCCATGGACTTTTCGGCGATAGTTTTAGCGTCCAGATCGGTGTTTTCATAGAGCGCGCGGGCCGCCGCGAAGGCGTAGTTGCCGCCTGAACCGATGGCGATCACGCCATATTCCGGTTCCACCACATCGCCGGTGCCCGAAATAAGCAGAGACGTCTCGCCATCGGCGACCAACAGCAGGGCTTCCAGGCGCCGCAACGCCCGATCGGAACGCCATTCTTTGGCCAGCTCAACCGCCGCGCGGGTGAGATGGCCGCTGTGCTGCTGCAGGTGGGCCTCGAATTTTTCAAATAACGTAAAGGCATCGGCGGTGCCACCGGCAAAGCCGGCGATCACCTTGTTTTGATACAGGCGGCGCACCTTGCGGGCATTGCTTTTTAATACGGTATTTCCAAGAGATACTTGACCATCGCCGGCGATAACGACCTGGTCATTACGGCGGACCGCAACAATCGTTGTCATGAAGGGGTTGCCTATCATTGAATTCAACGATCTATGTGGGGACGTCGGCGCAAGTTTAAAAGGTAAGGGGCAAATTAAGCCATTGCTGGGCGCGCAGGCAGGGCGCTAAGCGATCACCCGGCGGTGGCAATGGAGACTGCTATTGGCTCTTGACCAGGACCTGATAGTTGAGTTTCGCGAGCGTGTCTTGGGCCTTGTTGAGCGAGGGGCGATGATCAAAGGGGCCGACCATAACACGGTGAAAGGTGCCTTTACCGGTCACTTCGACCGACTGTATTTCAGTATTGGGTAACCCATTTAATATAAGTTCCGCGCGCAACCGATCAGCGTCAGCCACCCGATTAAACGAGGCGACCTGAATAATCCAGTTTTTAGCGTCGGGCACCGCCACGGGCGCCGCCTTGCTGGAGCTGTCTTGGCTGGCAGCTGGGCCGCTCTGGGTCGGCACGGTCGGGGCTATCCGGTCGCCTGGCAGATCGATCGACACCTCATCGGTTTCCAATAATTGATAAAACTCGAAGGCCTGCTTGAGTGTCTCAGCCTTGGTCTTAATGTCCTCAATGCTTTCATATTCCGGGCTGACCGCCGTGGACTCAGGTGCGGCCAGCGGTTCGCGCAAGGCGATGGCCAGCTGTTTGCGCACGGCGTCGGCACCGCCCTTGTCGGCCGGTACTGCGTTTAAATAATATAAGAAAGCGCCAAAACCAAGGGCCACCGTCACGGTAAAGATCCACACCCAAGTTGGAATGGAACTGCCCTGAGGGGCCTTGGGTTTGTGGGCGAAATCGCGTGCCATCGGTTACTCCAGGTTACATTTTTTCAGGTGCGCTGACGCCTAACAGGTCTAGGCCATTGGCCAGGACTTGTGCAACGGCAGTGGACAAGACCAGGCGGGCGTTACGAATTTCATCGTCGGCTACCAACATCTTATGGTTGTTGTAGTAGCTGTGAAACAGGCCGGCCAGATCCCGTAAATAGTTGGCAATCATAGCAGGTTCGAGGGCTGTACCGGCGCTTTTTACAATGTCACTATAGCGCCGCAGCTGGGTCATTAATTCGCGTTCCGCTTCTTGATCGAGGCGGCTCAAGGCGGCCAGGCCATCGGCCTGGTTAAAGCTCAGTTGCTGGTCGACCAGCCGGTCGAGAACGCCAAATACGCGGGCATGAGCGTATTGAATATAATAGACCGGGTTGTCGTTATTTTTTGATCGAGCCAGATCGATATCAAAGGTGATCTGGGCATCACCTCGGCGCGACACCAAGAAATAGCGGGTCGCATCGCGGCCGACCTCATCGATCAGATCGCGCAACGTGACATAGCTGCCCGCTCGCTTGGAGAGTTTCACCTCTTCCCCACCGCGTACGACCATGACCATCTGATGCAGGTTATAATCGGGGTAGCCGGCCGGAATGCCAACCTGAAGGGCCTGTAAACCAGCGCGTACTCGGGTGACGGTGCTGTGATGGTCGGCACCTTGCTGATTGATAACTCGGTCGAAGCCACGTTCAAATTTATTTTTGTGATAGGCCACATCGGGGACAAAGTAGGTATAGCCGCCGTCTTTTTTGCGCATCACCCGATCTTTATCGTCACCGAAGTCGGTGGTCTTTAGCCACAGGGCGTCATCCTTTTCATAGGTGAAGCCGCTGGCAATCAATTTAGTCACGGTTTCCTCGACTAGACCGTCGGCATAGAGCGAGGATTCGAGAAAGTACACATCGAAGTCGACATCGAAGGCCTGCAAGTCCAGATCCTGTTCGCGGCGCAAATAGGCCACGGCGAACTGGCGTATGGCATCCAAATCGTCTGGATCGCCATTGGCGGTGACATTCTGGTCATCGGCAATCACTGTTTCACCGGCCAGATACGCACGGGCCACATCACTGATGTAATCGCCGCGATAACCATTTTCCGGCCAACCCTCTTGGTCTGGTGCGATATTGTGCACCCGGGCCGACACCGATAGGGCCAAATTTTGAATCTGGGCGCCGGCGTCATTGTAATAAAATTCTCGGGTGGGCTGCCAACCGTTGGCGGCCAAAACGCGACACAGCGAGTCGCCGACGGCGGCACCGCGACCGTGGCCGACATGCAATGGGCCGGTTGGGTTGGCGGAAACAAATTCGACCTGCACTCGACGTCCGTCACCGGAGTTGTTGGTGCCAAAGGCCGAACCTTGGGCCAAGACTTCGGCGACAATTTCCACGCTCGAGGCACCGGCCAAAAAGAAGTTAATAAAGCCCGGCCCGGCAATTTCGATCTTGCTGACCAGCGGTGTCTCGGGCAGCGCCGCAATCAAGGCGGTGGCCACGGCGCGCGGATTATTGCGGCACGCCTTGGCCAAAATAAGCGCCAGATTGCTGGTCAGATCACCATGGCTTTTGTCACGAGTATTATCGACCATGACCGCGATGGCCTGGTCACTCGGAATAAAACCGGTCGCTTTCAATTGTTCGGCAGCGGTGGCTAACAGTTGAGCAATCTGTTGCTTCATGAAAAAGTGTTCTCCGGAACGAGGAAATGGGCGGTAAAGCGCTGCGCATTATCCATATTTTCGGCCTCAGTAGCCAGCGTCCCGTATCGGCGAACGGAGGTTAGACTATCAGCGGATCGGCAGCGGAGTCTTGGTGGGTGGGCGCCATATTATTGACTTTATATTTGGGTATATTTGTCAATATTGTGCCGAATAAGCAAAATGACCGACCAAGTTGATCGGCTACGACCCGTTGGCCGGGACCAGTCAATTCGTCGGCCCGGCTGGTGATGGAGTAAATGATGCGGGCGGCTGGTCGACGTGTCTGCGCGACTAAGCCAGCTCGGCTGGGTCAATATCGATGTGCCAGCTGACCTGCTGTTGGTCGCGCGGATAATGCTGGTGTAGCGGGGTTAGGCTCTGGTGCAGATGGCTGCGCTTGTCACTCTGCACGATGAGCATAAAGCGGTGTTTGCCGGCGCGCCGGGACAGTAGGGCGGGAATGGGCCCCAACACCCGAACTCGTTTCGTACTCAATAGATAATGCGCCATTTGCTGCAGGCGCGCCTCGGCTCGATCGGCGAAGGCGCTATCGCAGCGAATTACCGCCAGATAGCCAAAGGGCGGCAGGCCACTGCGTTGGCGCTCGGCCAGCAGGTCGTTGGCAAAGGTACGATAGTCATGCTGCTTGAGCGGCACAAAGATCGGATCGTCCGGGTAATAGGTCTGGATCAATACTTCGCCGCGCCGTTCGCCGCGCCCGGAGCGACCGGAGACCTGGGTTAAGAGTTGCCCCATGCGTTCCCGCGCGCGCAGATCGGCACTGAACAGTCCGATATCGATATCCCAAATGCCGACCAGTGTCACCCGCTCAAAATGGTGGCCTTTGGCCAGCATCTGGGTGCCGACGATGATCGCCGGACCGGGCAGGTCGGTGCGCTCCAGTTGGGCGACAAACTTGTGTCGAGTACTGGCGGCATCGCGATCGAAACGAATCACCGGAACCGCGGGAAAGAGTTCGCCGAGCAGTTCTTCGGCCCGCTCGGTGCCGGTGCCCATGGCCGATACCTGGTTGGAATGGCAGGTGGGGCAGCTCTTGCGCGGCGCCTCGCGATGGCCACAATGATGGCAAATGTTGCTATAGCCCTGGCGATGATGGGTTAGATGCGCATCGCAAAACACACAGTCGGCCATCCAGCCACAGTCAGCGCAAAACCAAGATGGCGCGTAGCCGCGCCGATTTAGGAACAGCAGCACCTGGTTGCCATCGGCCAGATGGTCGGCCACACGCATCAGGAGCCGTTCAGACAGCCCGTTCTGATGTTGCTGTTTGCGCATGTCGATGGTCTCCACGCCGGGCAGGGCCATCCCGCCGGCACGATGATTTAACAGCAGGTGGCCAAAGCGACCGGTTTGAGCGTTGTGTAAACTTTCCAATGACGGCGTTGCCGTACCCAGGATTATGGGAATGCCGGCATCGTGGGCACGTTTGAGCGCCACATCGCGCGCCTGATAGCGCAGGCTATCTTGCTGTTTATAGGACAGGTCGTGCTCTTCATCGACCACGATCAGTCCGAGATTGGGTAATGGAGTGAGCACTGCCGAGCGGGTGCCAATTACGATCGCGGCCTGTCCGAGGCTGGCTTGCAGCCAAGCCGACAGGCGTTGCGCGTCGGACAGGCCAGAATGCAAGGCCACTACGCGATCCTGGAAACGACTTTGGAAGCGCTGAATGGTCTGCGGAGTCAGACCAATTTCCGGTACCAGTACCAAAGCGCGTTTGCCTTCCCGCAGGCAGCGTTCGATCGCCTGTAAATAGACTTCGGTCTTGCCGCTCCCAGTGACCCCTTCCAGCAGAAAGGGTGAATAGGGCTCGCGATTGACCGCATCGAGCGCCAGTTGCTGCTCATTATTGAGCTCAAGGGCCGGTTCAAACAAAGTGCCCGTAGGGGCTATGGGCTGGTCGTCCTGATGGATTTGGATCGTGATCAGGTCCTTCTTAACCAGACTGGTCAGTTGGCCGCGACTGAAGCCGCGCTCGCGCAGTGCGCGCACCGTACTGGTAGAAATGTCTTGCAGCAAGGCGATCAACTGTTGTTGAGCCACTGAGCGTTTCAGTTGGTCGGGCAGGATCGCCACACCGGGGACCGTCAGGGTGACCCATTCCTCGACCGGCAACTCGGCGCCGCCGCCTTTGCGCAACAGGGCAGGCAGAGCAAGCAGAAAGCCGCTGCTGAATTCATGCAGGTAATAGCGCCCCAACCACGCCGCCAGCGCCAAGATGTCGGCCGGCAGCAAGGCGCCTGGGTCGAGTACGGCGCCGATGGGCTTGAGCCTTTCAATGGGATAGTCCGCGCCATCGGGCCCGGGCGCGACGGTCACTCCGACCACGCTCCGGCGACCTAGGGGGACCAGGCAACGCGCGCCGAGTGCAACCGGGCTGTGATGGCAGTAACCGAGCGGTCCACTGAAGGGGCCGGGTATGGCGACATGGATTCTATAGGGCGGAATCTTTATTTGGCTTGTCAAATGATTGGACTCTGGTAGTATTGCGCTCCCTTTTTGGGGGCTGGTCGAATGACCATTGTGCCCCTAAAGTTTATGTTCCGTCAAAGCGCGGTGCCCGGCAACGACCAGGTAGCGGCGTAAATTGAGGTATTAGTTATGCAAGATAATATGCACCCTAAATATGAAGCCCTTACTGCAACTTGTTCGTGCGGTAATGTTATTGCCACCCAGTCAACTCGTGTTGGTGCCATGCACTTAGACGTATGTTCCGCTTGCCACCCTTTCTACACGGGTAAGCAGAAGAATGTTGATATCGGCGGTCGAATTGACAAGTTCAACACCCGTTTCGGCGGACGTAAAATCGGTAAGTGATCCGTCACATCGATTGTTAGAAGAAGCCCGGTTTATACTGGGTTTTTTTTATGCGGGCAATTTCTGCTCCGGCCCGTCCTTTAGGGTCTTTGGGCATCTTCAAACGCCGCCGATGGCACGATAATTGGTGCTTGGTAAAATGATACTAAGCTTAGGTTGAGCGCGGGGCAGCGCGGCGTTATGCTAGCGCCACCGAAAACACCAATAACAACAGGAAGTATTCATGTCTGACAACTTCAAGCAAGACGCTCTCGATTATCATGCCAACCCCAAGCCCGGCAAGCTCAGCATCGAAATCAGCACCCCTGCAGAAACATCACGCGACCTGGCGTTAGCCTATAGCCCGGGTGTTGCCGAGCCAGTGCGCGCTATTGCCGCCAATCCAGATGATGCCTACAAGTACACCATTAAGGGTAATCTGGTCGCCGTTGTCTCCAATGGCAGCGCCATTTTGGGCTTGGGCAACCTGGGCAGTTTGGCCAGTAAGCCAGTTATGGAAGGTAAGGCATTGTTGTTTAAGCGCTTTGCCGCTATCGATTCAGTCGACATCGAGATCAATTCTGCCGATATCGACGAAATAGTACGCACTGTTGAGCTGATCGCCGATACCTTTGGTGGCATCAACTTGGAAGACATTAAGGCACCGGAGTGTTTCGAAATTGAACGCCGTCTGATCGAATCTTGCGATATTCCGATTATGCACGACGATCAACATGGTACCGCCATCGTGACCGTAGCCGGTATGTTGAATGCGCTGGAAATTCAGGGTAAAGACATCGCCACGGCGAAAATGGTTTGTCTAGGTGCCGGTGCGGCAGCCATCTCTTGTGCTCGCCTGCTGGTTGCGGCGGGTATGAACAAAGACAACGTAATAATGATTGATCGAACCGGGGTGATCTACACCGGTCGTGAAGGCGTCAACCAGTACAAAGCTGAGTTTGCCAATGACGTCACCGAAACACGCACACTGGCCGAAGCGATTGTTGGTGCCGACGTGTTCTTGGGCCTGTCGGGTGCGAACCAATTGTCGGTTGAAAACCTGCGTGCCATGGCCGCTAAGCCTGTCGTGTTTGCTTGCTCTAACCCGGACCCTGAAATTTCGCCGGAACTGGCGCGGGCCGAACGCAGCGATTTAATTATGGCCACCGGTCGCTCGGACTATCCAAACCAGGTCAATAATGTCTTGGGCTTCCCCTTTATCTTTCGCGGAGCCTTAGATGTTCGTGCTAGCAAGATTAACGAGGCGATGAAGTTGGCGGCGGCCTATGCCCTGCGTGATCTGGCCAAAGAGCCAGTATTGCAAGAAGTGGTTGATGCTTACGGCGGTGCAGCCTTTGTCTACGGTCAAGAGTATATTATTCCCAAGCCGTTGGACCCGCGCCTGTTAATTAGCGTGGCCGGTGCCGTAGCACGCGCCGCGGTGGATTCCGGGGTGGCGCGTCTGCCTTTGCCAGAGCATTACAAACTCTAGCATCGACCATCAGGCCTGCTCACCAGCAGGTCGCTGCCGCCAGAGAGTGTTTCTGGCGGCATCTTTGCATCATATGAGTCCACTGAAGCGAGATAAACACACGCTCATTAACCCTGCTAAGGGTATGTTCGTAGGTGTAACGCTGACCTGACGGCGCCCATATTTCCAGAAAGAGCTAATTTGATGTTAGGATAGTAAAAGAAGCAGTATTTATTTGTTACTAATCAGACCCTGATTGAGTTCACTGAAAAACATGACAATGACAAACGATAACCCACTCGATGAATCGACAATGGCTTTTTGGCTAACCCATCCGGACCCGACCCAAGCGTCGGTTCACCTGGCATTACAGTGGTTAGCTCATGTTTATCCTGCGAGTGAGAAACAAATCGATCGAATCCTTAATTCAGCGCTGCCCTATGCGGACAGCGCCCTGTCTGCGCGCTGGGCGCAGTTTCTTGAACAGCAAGACGTGGAAGGTCACATAGATGCCCTGACATGGATCGCGGACACTCTGTCCGAACAACAGATCCCCTTTTTGATCGATACGTGCTGGCGTTTGCTCTTGGTCGACCATGAATTCCCCACTCAGGTGCCATTGGCCTTGCGGATTATCGGCCGGATAGTCGACTTTGAGGACAGCCAGCAAATGGTTATTGGCGCTGCTGTATTTAACGAATATGCAGAGGACGATCTAGAGCGCCCCCGGGCACCCTTGGTGCCCATTGATCCGCGTTATCTTGACCGGGTCGAGTGGCGACTCTATGGCCACAGTGCGACGCACCGGCGTACATCCTATCCGGTTGTGAACCAGGCTGACAAAAATCGTGGCGGCCTCTATGGCTTTATTGGCGGCACCGTCTTTGGTGCCCTACTGGTCGGTGGTCTGGTTTTTGGGCCGCTGCAGCTGGGTCGTTTACAGGTCCCTACCATGTCGCATGATGGGTTGTTGGCCGACGCTCAGCCGGCGTCAAGTGCCCCAGCTCCGGTTGAGATGGTGAGTCCAAAGCTAGTCACCACCCCAGAACCGGTCTACAGTGCTATTTTGCCTGCCGATATGGCGAGCCCAGCGGCAGTCGCTACCGAGTCCGCCCCTGCCGACATACCGACGGCACCGATTGGTTTGACTAATATTGCATCGGCGCCCATTGAGCAGGAGCCCACGGCACCGACAGAAATGCGTGCCGAACGGGTGGGCGATGTTGTGGCGCCTGGCGAAGCGGTGCTTGAGCCGGTGACCATGGTGGTCGTTGAATCGCCAGCGCCAGCGCCACCGCCAGCGCCACCGGTTATCGAGGCAATACCCTTGGCCGTGACGGAACAGCTTGGCGTTGTTACCATCGACCCTTTGGCAGAACGCGCACGCCCAGCAGTCACACCATCGGCCCAGTGGCTCGGCAGTCGAGTCTTGATGGAAGTCACCGCGACGATCCTGAACGTTCGCCGTGAGCCATTGGTCGACAGCCCGGTGCTGATCAAGTTAGCAACCAACGCACGGGTTTGGGCCTATCCGGGTCAAGTGGGTGGGCAATGGATGGCGGTCAAGGTTGAGGGCGAAACCGGTTATGCCAGCGCCCGATTCTTAGCGGAAGTGGACTTGCCATAAGCTACTCTGGTAATTCGAGTGCCAGGTTCAGTTCGCTTAACTGGCTTAGAGCTCTCGCTCGATATCGCTGCCGAACCTGGCTGCCGGCGGGTTTGGTTAGGTAGTAAGCGATCAATTGGGCTTTTTCAGCCGGCACCGCCAATTCATCCAGCCGCACCAATAAGCGATCCTCGGCATCGAAATCTGGCGGCGGTAAACTGACCACCTCCTTTAGCTCCAGACTCTCACCTCGAACCAAGCGTTCAATCAACTTCTGATACTGACGGGCAAAGATTGGTCGCGTGGTGCGTTCTGTTTCTGAGCGCAGCCTAAAGTAGCCGACCTGCTGCGCGGCCAGTTGCACAATAAGATGACTCCAACCATGATTCGATGGATCATGACTGAAACGGCACCCTTCCAAATAGGCGTCTTCTAGGGCTGGTAAGCCTAGTGTCTCGGGTGAGGGTTGCAGTAGTTTCAAAAATTCGGCGATGGTCGGTGGCCAAGCATGCTCACGTTTGCAGCGTTCCAGGGCAAACTCAATCAGATTCGCCGAGGTACCCAGTAGCGTCATGGCCCATTCGCGTTTGGCCTGATTTAGCGTAGTTTCGTCCCGGTAGGCACTTTCGAAGCGATGGGTGTAAATATGGTGGAAGCGGGCAAAAATCATATTGATTAACACCTTGGTGTCGTGATCAATGCTTGGCCGCTTACCAGTCAGTATCCCGGATATTTCGGAGGGCATCTCGGACCTGGGTGCGCTTGTCTCGAGCAGGCTCTGCAGACTCACCATTTGTCGCTTGTTGTCGGTCATGTCTACCCTTGGAATTGAGTGAGTCGTGCCAGGATCGCTGAACCCAGTTCAGGAAGCGAACATCCCAACTGATTTCGGTTCGGTCTGTGGCTGTGTAATACTGCCGGAATTTCGCCAATTCGGAAAGGGCAAATTCCATTGGAATATCGTGGAAGGCGAGCAGTTTTGGAAAGCTGTCACTCGGCTCCCAATCTTGGCCGAGCCGGCTCTTGCGAGCTCGGCCGGCTGGCGTTGCCGGTGGATCGTTTTTTAGATAGGCCAGCTCTTCGTCGAATTGATTGCGCTGGCGTGTCTCATTTATAGGTTCGCTTAGGGCGTAGACCGGCACTGGCTCGCTGCGCAACGCCGGCCGGCTCGCCTGGATCGTGGGCTCCGCCGGCGCCATGACCTGGAGCTTAGCTGCGTTATCGAATAGGGCGGTATCGCAGACAATGGTCCAAGGCCCCTCACCCCTGACCTGGACCAGCCCGAGCGCCCTGAGGCGCTTAAGCACGAGGCTGAATTGACTGGCGGTCCAGAACGGCACCAATGTTTGCTGTTGTTGCCGACTTAACGGGACTTCGGCGCTGCCCTGCAGTTGTTGCAGATCAAACAGCAGCTGCACCAAAAGAGCCTCTTCCAGGCCGAGAGTTTGGGCCAAAAGAGGTGACACCAGCAACATTTTTTCCAAGAGTATCACAGCCTTTTGTCGGTTTAGCGGAGTCTAAACGAAGTTAAATACAGCCGGTCATTATATCACAGGGTCAGGCATCGAGTGAGTTTGTATCGTCGTTTGAACGCTGACATTTTTGCCGCGGCGGCCTTGGTATTGCCGTCAGCGGCTGCAAAGTGAGGCAGGGACGCCAGAAGAGGCTGGTAAGTTGGGCCGGGCTTAGTTAGCCTGTCGCTTTTGATCTGCAGACGCATCAACAGGAGACGCGTGACCATGGCCGATGTGATTGAGGTGCGGTCCTTAACAAAAACCTATGGCTCTCTGCTGGCCGTCGACGGTATCAGCTTTGCCATCGCCGAAGGCAGTTGCTTTGGTCTGCTCGGTCCCAATGGCGCCGGTAAAACCACGACCATCGAGATGCTCGAGGGTATCGTTAAGCCCACATCGGGTCTGATTAGCCTCTTTGGCCAGCCGGCCAGCAAGGCGCTCTATAGTCGTGTGGGTATTCAATTCCAGCATACGGCCTTGCAGGATCATCTCACCGTGGCCGAAACCCTGCAGCTCTTTGCATCCTTTTATGAACAGCCGGCCGCCATCGCAGAACTGGTCGAGCTGTGTGCTCTGGGTGAGTTTATCCGCCAGGACGCGCGCAAATTGTCGGGCGGCCAGCGGCAGCGGATGTTGCTCGCGTTAGCGTTGATCAACAATCCCGATCTGGTGTTTCTCGATGAACCGACTACCGGTCTGGACCCTCAGGCACGGCGTAATTTTTGGGACCTGATCGGTGCCATCAAGGCGCAGGGGAAAACCATCGTCCTGACGACTCACTATATGGATGAGGCGCAGATGTTATGCGATACCATTGCCATTCTCGATCAGGGTCAGATAGTCGCGCGCGGCTCCCCCAGCAGTCTGTTGGCCGAGCATTTTCAGGGCGTGCTGGTGCAATTGCCCAAGGCCAATCTGGTCGGCAAGGCGGTTGATCTGGCCTTTGTGGAACGCAATCAGCACATCGAGTTACTCACGGAACAGCTCGATAAGACGCTACAACAGTTGCTTGCTCAGGGTATCCCTTTAGATGGTATGCAGATCAAGAGTGCTAACCTGGATGATCTGTTTCTCAAACTAACCGGCCATGCGCTACGGGGGTAGGCACTATGAAACGTATGCTGGCTGTTTTTCGGGCCCGAAACACCGAGTTCTTTCGCGATCGCAGTACCTTTACCTGGAATCTGTTATTTCCATTTCTGCTCTTGCTCGGCTTCTACTATATTTTTGGCCAAGCACAACCCATGTATAAGGTTGGGGTCCTGTCGGAACAGGATGGCTACATCAGTCGCCCAGTCTTTATGGCCACCAAACACATTCAATTTATTCCCTATGGCGACCTCGAGCGCGGCTTGGCCCCCTTAGCCCGCCATCAGATCGATCTGCTGATCGATATTGATCGAGCGCAATACTGGGTCAATGAGGAGAGTCGAAAGGGCTATATGGCTGAACAGATCTTGGCGGTCAGGGATCCGGATTTTAACCGCACGGTGATTCGGGGCAGCGCCATTCGTTATGTCGATTGGGTCTTGCCCGGCATTATCGGCATGAATATTATGTTTAGTGCCCTCTTTGGTGTCGGTTACGCCATCGTTCGCTATCGTAAAAATGGGGTGCTCAAGCGGTTGAATGCGACGCCGTTGACCGCCTTGGAATTTATCGGCGGTCAGCTGATGTCGCGCATTGTGATGGTGGTGATTGTCGGTCTGGTACTCTTGCTGGGCGCGCGTTTTTTGCTCTCGACCTTGATGCTCGGCAGCCTGGCCTTGCTAGTATTGACCATGTTTATGGGGGCTTTGGCGTTGGTCAGTCTAGGGTTGCTGGTTGCCGCCCGCCTGCGCAGTGAGGAATTTACCGGCGGGTTATTGAATATGACCACTTGGCCGATGATGGGCTTATCCGAGGTCTGGTTTTCACTGGAGGGCGCTCCGCACCTGGTGCATCAGATTTCCCAGCTGATGCCTCTGACCCATCTGGTCCAAGCACTGCGGGCGATCATGGTCGATGGCGCCGGCTTTGTCGCCATCAGCGATCATCTGGCGGTTCTAGCGCTGATGTCGGCGATCTTTCTGGCCATCGGTTCGATGACCTTTAGCTGGGCTGCCGACGGCCGCTAGCGCGTCGGGCGCCCTAATTAAAGGCCTTCTTCGATGGTCAAGGGCGGTGTGATGATATCCGGCGTCGGCTCGCCACCTTGGGCCTCATAGCGTTTTAGGGCGTCCAGGCATAGATCGTAGCCGCGTTCGATATTTTTGTCCGCAAGATGGTAATCGAATAGGCCGCCGCAATCGTAGGGCACTTCGACCAAAATATCGGGAATATTGGCCGCCAACTTCATCTGGGCGATGGTGTTTTGCATTGTTTCGATACTGCGGTTGAGCAGTTCCAACGTGCTGTATTCGTTCGCACGTCGACTCTCTGGTTCCACAGCATCCTCGCTTTTCCAACGATCGATAAACCGGCCGATGGCCCGTTGCACGCCGCGCTGCGATACCTGATCGAGCGCGATATGCGGCTCGCGCGACTGGCTAACCATATTGAAGGGTGTTCGTTTGGCATTCAGATTGACTGCGATGGTCAGATCCGTGACCTGCTGCATGGCTGCCGACACCGGAACCGGATTGAGCACGCCACCGTCGACCAGCCACATATCGCGATAGTTGTGCGGTTTAAAGACCGAGGGGATCGCAATAGAGCCTCGAATGGCCTCGAATAGGCTGCCGTCGGTAAACCAGACTTCCTTCTGGCGATCCAAATCCACCGCGACAACGGTTAATTTGATGGTCAGGTCCTCGATGACCTGATCTTTGACCAGCGAGCTGAGCGCATCCATCAGCTTAACGCCTTTAAAGAAGCCTCCACCGGTAAAGCTGAGATCGAGCAGGCCTAACACATCCTTGCGCTCCAAGGCGGTAACCCAGCTTTGCAGCCGATCCAGCTGCCCCGCCGCATAGAAGCCACCGACCAGCGCACCGATGCTGGCGCCGGCAATGTTTTCGATCTGATAGCCCTGATCTTCCAAACATCGAATCACGCCGATGTGGGCCATGCCACGGGCGCCGCCGCTGCCGAGAACCAAAGACACGGTTTTTGCTGCCATCTGTAACTCCTTAAGGGGGATCGTACCAGGCGAGTGGCCATTGGCGGCCGAACGCGCAGCCGCTGAGCAGGGCATGGGTAAGGCCTAGTTGACCGCTGAACCCAGTTCCCACATCGGCAAAAAGACGCCCAGTGCCAAAATCAGGACCATAGCGCCCATAAACATCAATAACAAGGGTTCGATCGATTCGGCCATGCGTTTTAAATCGTATTCTACTTCTTGGTCATAGAAGTCGGCGATGTCGACCAACAGATCGGAGACATTACCGGTCTCCTCGCCGACGGCAATCATTTGCAGAATCAGCGGATTGAACATCCCGCTGCTCGATGCCGTCGCCAAGAGCGACTCGCCCCGCTCGATGCCATTCTGCATGCCGTCAATGCCCTTGCCTATATGCTCATTGCCAACGGTGCGGGCGGTCACTGCTAGGGCCTGCAGCAAGGGTACGCCGGCCTCGAGCATCATCGCGAAGGGTCGGGCGAAGCGGCCCAGAGCGACCCGTTCGAAGATGCCGCCAAGAATCGGTACCTTTAACACCCATCGGTCCCAGGTGAGGAGCCCAGATGGGGTTTTTTTCCAACGCACCAGGGCAATAATACTGCCGGCGAGCACGCCCAAGATGGCCCACCAGTAAGCGATCATAAAGTTTGAACTGGCGATGAGCAGCAGCGTCGGCGCGGGCAGGTCGGCACCGAGCTTGCTGAAAATACTGGCAAACTGTGGCACCACAAAAATATTAATAATAAATAGTGCAATCAGGATAAAGACGGTAACGATCATCGGGTATCGGGTCGCGGCGACGATCTTTTTACGGGTGTCCTTTTCCAGTTCCAGATGATCGATCAACTGCTTAAAGGCGGAGTCGAGTCGACCGGTGGTTTCACCCATGCGAATCATCGACACAAAGAGCTCCCCGAACACCTCCGGATGGCCGCGAAAGGCGTTTGACATGGTGGTGCCCTGGGTTAGGCTGCGGGTGATATCGCGCAGCACCCGGGCCAGCACCGGCGAACGGGTAGCATCGGCCAAGCCGCTGATCGCCCGGATCAACGGAATGCCCGAGCGTGCCAAGGCATACATTTGCCGACTGAACATGATCAGTTCGTCGATCGAGACGGTAGTGGGTTGAAAGAGCCTTGATAGGCTCGCCCAAAGCGTGCTCAGCGACAGACCGGTGCCCTTGAGTTGGCCACTAGCCGGTTCGACTCGGGTGGCGATCAGGCTTTGACGCTTCAGTTGCGCCAACACCGCGCTGCGCGACTCAGCGCTTAGGATGCCCTCTACCTGGGCGCCCTGGCCGTCGCGGCCTTGATAATAGAAGTCAGCCATCGAGCTCGGCCCCCATATGGGCCACAGCCATATTGGGTCGATCGCCCTCGAAGTCATCGAGATCGATCGAAATGCGGAACACCTCATCCAGATGGGTGATGCCCGCCTGCGCGTATTCCAGGGCCAACTCTTCCATCGTCTTAAAGTTGGGATTGTTCCGCGCTGCATCGATAAAGGCATTGTGATTTTGATCGCGCAGAGCCATCAACAGCGCGTCATCTAACTCTAACCATTCATAGACGGCGATCCGGCCGGTATAGCCGGTATTATTGCAGTGGTAGCAACCCTCGCCGCGATGGAACTGGCCATTGGCAAATTTGCCGCCGAGCATATTGCGTAACCATAGCTGTTGGCGCGAATCGGGTTGGTGCGGTACTCGGCACTCCAAGCAGATTCGGCGCAACAGTCGCTGGGCCAAAATTCCGCGCAGTGCGGTGGCCACCATATAGGCTTGCACGCCCATATCGGCCAGGCGTATGGCACTGGAGACCGCATCGTTGGTGTGTAGGGTACTCATCACCAGGTGACCGGTCATCGCCGCTCGAACGCCAATGGCGACGGTTTCCTGGTCACGCATTTCACCGATCAAGACGATATCGGGATCTTGGCGCAGGGCCGTGCGCAAGATATGGGCAAAGGTCAGATTGATCTTGGTGTTGACCTGTACCTGATTGATACGACTCAAGCGATACTCGATCGGATCCTCTGCGGTGATGATCTTCCGACTGGGCGTATTCAGCGTCGACAGGGCCGAGTAGAGGGTGGTGGTCTTGCCACTGCCGGTCGGGCCGGTAACCAGTATCAAGCCGTGGGGTCGTTCAATCATGATTTCAAAGCGTTTGCGAATATCCTCTGGCATACCGAGCGCCTCTAAGCTCAAAATGCCGGACGACTGATCGAGTAACCGCATCACCACCGACTCGCCAAACTGTACCGGCATGGTCGAGATGCGGATATCGACCGAACGATTGCGCACTCGGACATTGAAGCGGCCATCTTGCGGCAGGCGACGTTCGGCGATATCCAGATTGGACATGATTTTCAAACGCATCACCAGGGCCGACGCGACGCGTTTTTCCTTAATCACCTGCTCTTGCAGAACGCCATCGACGCGCATGCGGATTCGAAATACGTTCTCGTCCGGTTCGATGTGAATATCCGATGCTTTAATGGTCACCGCATCTTCCAGCACCGACTGCAGCAAGCGCACCACCGGGGCATCCTGCAGGTCGCTGTCATCGGCCAGACCGGCTAGGTCGAAGTCGGAGTGGGACAGCTCACTGTCGAGTTCACCGGCCAATGATTCGATTGCGCTGGTGTTGCGATAGACAATGTCGAGCGTCGCCAAGAGTTCCGATTCGCGTACGATTGCCGGGTAAATGGTTTTGTTAAGGGCCTTTTCCACCGCGTCCATGGCCATCAGGTCGAGCGGGTCGGCCATGGCCAGCTGCAGGCCGTCCTGGTGCTCGGCTAAAATTAAGCAGCGAAAGCGGCGCGCAACGGACTCATCGAGTGCCAGCATCAGCTTGCTGTCGAGCTGAAATTGGCGCAATTCAATAAAGGGAATCTTGAGATGTTCAGACAGGATCGAGAGCAGTTGCAGTTCTTGAATTAGGCCCATATCGAGCAGCACCCGGCCGATTTTCTTGCCAGTGATTTTTTGCTCCTGCAGAGCCAAACCCAGTTGCCCGGAAGTGATCGCACCGGCCTCGACGAGTAGGTCGCCGAGTCGAATTCTTGCCCCTTTGGTGGCCGATGAGGCTGCTTGCGTCGTCATCTTAGGATCTACCCGGGGCCATTAATACCCACCGAGGGCGGTCAAACGTTGCTGGCTAAACTGCGTCAAGGCCGGATCCTCTAATTCAAAAAGTGTTAGATAAGTTTGGTACAGAGATCTGGATTTCGCCAGTTGTGCGCTGTTTTCACTGTTAATCGCCCAAAACAGTAGCCAGCGACCGTTCTCGGGATTTACCTGATAGAGCGCTTCGAATAGCTTTGCGGCCAATTGGGGGCGGTCGGTGCGTTCATAGATTAGACCGAGCAGTGCGTTGGCGTCCGAGCCCGTGAGGGTCGTTAACAACGGCTCGGCAGCCCGATAGAAACCACTATTGATGTAGATGCGTGCCAACCAGATGCGCGGTACTGGATCACTCGGGGCGGCGCCGAGCCACTGTTTTAAAATGGCTTCGGCCTGTTCGATAGCCCCCTCGGCCACGGCCTGCTGGACCTGCTGTTGCCACAGGTTCTTGCTGCGCACAATAACCTTATCAGTCGGCGGCTCGACCGATATCGAGTCGATCAGCTCTGCGCGCAAGCCAGGGTCGATCAAACCCTCCCCACTCGCGGCGCGGGCAGTGCCCGAGCGTGCGGATGGCGCGGCGCTGGACACAGGACTTTTAGCCCGGGTCTGAACCGTGCTTGGTATGACCTGGGTTAGGCTCGATTGGGCTGCGGGAGGAAGTGTGGGGGTGGCATTCTGCACCGCAGCGGAGGTTGCGCGGTCGGACCTGAGCGTTTTTTTGCGCGCGCTCGCGCTGGCCACCCTAGGCGGGGCATCCCCCGAGGTCGGGGTTAGGGTGCTGTGCGCTACCCCAGGCAAGGCTGCAGCTGTCACGATGGTCTGGTTCAGTGCATCTTGACGCGATTCAGTGGCGGCGCCTGCCGGTACCTCGTCAGTTGCCGGATTGTTGCTGGAGCTCTGTTCGGATTCGATCTCGAGCCGCGACTCGGGCGTCAATGCATCCGAGGTTAAGGCCTCAGGTATCAAGGTTTCTGGCTCAGAAGTAAGCACCTCTGATTTGGTGACCGGCCACGCGACCACCGCGATGGCTGCCCAGATCAGTAGTCCGCCAATAATAACCAGCGGTGAGATCGTAGCTGGAGAGGATTCCTGGGGCGTCGAGAGCGGGTTGTACTCATTCTTTGGACCTTGGCTTGAGGCTCGTTCGGCTTGGCGCAGCGCCTTATGAATAAGGCTCACACCAATCTCCAATAGACGGCGGCAGCAAATAACAGCGTGGCCACTAGGGTTAACCAAGACGCGAGCTTAAGGCTTGGTGCTCGCTCCGCAGTGTCTTGACCGTATTGGCCGTCGGCCACTGCGCGCTGTATATGGACCGGTAAAACCTCTTGGCTTTGGTCGGCAAAGGCCGCCATTAGGGATTTATGGGCGATTACGTTGATCATTCGGGGTGTGCCGTGGGCCGTGCGGAATAACAGATCAACGGCTTTGCTGCTAAACAAAGCAGGCCCGTTGTAACCGCATTGGCCTAGACGAAAGGCAATATATTGGCCGGTTTCCAAGGCGCTCAGCGGTTGCAGATAATGGGCGAAGGTAATGCGTTGGCGCAGCTGGCGGAAGCGATCTTCATTTAATAGGGTGTCCAATTCGGTCTGACCAAAAAGGATCACCTGGACCAGTTTTTTCTCTTCCGTTTCCAGATTGGTAATCAGTCGCAAGGCTTCCAGAGTTGCGGCTGGCAACGATTGCGCCTCATCGATAACAATCACAACACTTTTGTTCAATTCGGCCAAGGCGAGGATTTTTTCAGTGATATGGCTCAAGAGGGCATCGTGATCATTCTGCTGCTCGGCCAGCAAGCCCAATTCTTGACCCACGGCACGATACAGTCCCACCGATGAGAGCATCGGGTTGGGTATATAGACCGAATGGTATGCTTCGGCCTGATCGGCATCGAGGAAGCGCAATAGTTTTCGACACAGGATGGTTTTACCGGTGCCGACTTCACCAACCACCTTGAGGAAACCCTCACCGCTTTCTAAGACGTGAATCAAGAGCGCAAAGCAGCGCTCGTGGCCGGGCAGATTAACAAACAGACCGGTGTCCGGGGTCAGCGAAAAGGGTTTTTTAGTTAAGCCGAAAAAAGTTTCATACATGATTATTCAAATCGTTCCAAAACAGTGTCCACGTCGTTCAGACTGGTGTATTGATCGTACACCGTGGGTTTCAACAGTATCACCAATTCGCTCTTTTGTTGGCTATTGCGATCTTGGTTAAACAACCAGCGTAGCCCTGGGATCTTACTAAACCAGGGCAGTCCAGTCGAACCCAAATCCTGCTTCTGTTGCAATAGTCCGCCAATCACAACAATCTGACCATTGGTCGCACGGATGATGCTATCGGATTCGCGAATGTTTGAATAGGCCAAGGGTAGGGAGTAGGTCTCGCTGCCAAGGTTGATCACCTTGGTGCGGCCAACAACCTCGGTCACGGTCGGTCGCACATGCAGGGTGACCGAGTTGTCATCGGAGATTTGTGGCGTGACATCGAGCGCGATGCCGGAAAAGAACTGTTGCAGTTCAACCGCCGGGGTGACCTGACCTTCGGTGCCGGAGGCAACATTGGTGACGGTGGCAAAAAACTCATCGGTACCCACCTTAATCACCGCTTTCTGGTTGTTGACCGTCGCAACCCGCGGACTGGACAGCACCTGAACATCGCCCTGATGATCGAGTAATTGCAGCATGGCACTAAAGTTATCGAGTGTCAGGCTGAGATTGAATATACCGCCGGCGTTGCCGATGCCGGTAAGATTGTCGCCGGACAAGCCGGTACCGACCGAGTCATTCGCCCCGCCAACCCTATCGTTAAAGAGCGACCAATTGATGCCGGAGCGATACTGTTGGTCGAGCGTGACCTCAACTATTTTGGCTTCAATTATGACCTGTTTTTGCAGTATTAATGCGGCATCGGCGAGAAAGCGGGCAATGGCCGCATGCTCGGTGCTGGAAGCACTGACCACCAGCAGACCCGTCTGCGGATTGATCACCACAGCATCGCTGTTGCCCTCATTGGAATTGATAAAGCCCAGTAGCGAGCGTTTGATGCCGTCCCAAAAATTCCCTTCCGTGCCCACCAAATTGGTGGCAAAGGCTGTGGTGACCGTGTTGCTGTCGTCGCCACCGACGGTGGTTTTGGAATTACCGGTCCGTTCTATATTTAGATAATTGAGCCGATAGATGCGCGTTGATACCTGATTGGGAGCAATTCGATAGCCATAGCTAGTGCGGCTAAACTCGTAGCCATAGATATCGCGTAGGACGGCAATGACTTGGGTTAGGGTGACGTTGCGCAGCGACAGTGTGATGCTGCCGAGCACTAATGGATCGATCACTATATTGAGCCCTTGGCTGCGACCCAATTCGGCGAAAAACAGTGCGGCCGGTCGATTGGTGGCCTCAATGTCGATGCGCTGCTCACTTTCGGGCGGTGTCGTTAAGGTCAGCAAATCTTGGGTCAGGGCGCGGGGTGACAGCACCGGGTCGAGCGTCCCAGCGTTGTTGGTGACGGTGTCTGGACGATCGCCTGCCAGCTCGGCGCGCACATCGAGCGGTGGCATATCGACCTGAGCCGATTGATGGGCACAACCGCTCAGACCGATTGCGATCAGGGTCAGCCATGGCCAGATACTAGGTTTGATCAAGGTGTTAATCCTCTTGTGCCGATGAAATAACCAGTTCACCGGTCGATTGTAGAGTTAATCGGGTGGTTTGACTTCCCCGTTTGAGTCGCACGCTGGTGGCATCGATGGCGATTAGGGTATAGCCATCGATCCGATCGCCAACCGCCTGTTCTCTATTGCCAGAAAAAATCGCGCGTTGCCAAGCGCCGATAATTACAATGCCAGTTAACTGCGGCACCCGCGGGCTTGGCGCCCTCACCTTGTCGGGCACGCTACTGTTTTGTGCCGATTGCGGGTCGGGACGCATGGGATTGGCCCAGCTAATCAACGGAATGACCAAGAGCAGAAGCCGTAAAGAGGGTGCGAGTCTAAACATTCAACCAGTCCTTGTCTTGACTTAAAGTATGGACAATCAGTTCGATGCGCATCAGGGGAAATGATTCGGTCTGAATCGTTAAGGCATCCCAGAACAGCTGGGTCGGTAAGGCTTCGATTTTAGCTAAATAGGCGATTAGGGCATCAAAACCGCCTTCCAACTCGAGCTTGAGCGCATGTTGGTAAAACAGCTGGGCGCCATCGACATCGGATTCGATCACCGTGACCGGTTGAACCTGAAAACTGACCAATGCCAGTTGCCCCTGCTTGTCGAGCAACTCCTTTAGCAAGGCGACCATTCGATCGGGCGACATCAACGATTCATCGATGCGTGCGATCCGATCCTGCAAGCTATCCAGCTGCATTTGCAAATCGTCATTGCTATTTTTCAGCGCAATGATTTTGGGATTGTTGCGCGCCGTTTCGAGTCCGCTCAGAGTGGCTTGATAGCGCGCCACATCGGTCTGAATCCGGCCAATGCGCTCGAGTATGAGCGTATGTTTGTCGAAGCCAGTGAGCCGCAATCCGGCCCACGTCAGCAGCAGCACGGCGGCACCGATTAGCAGCACGATCATGACCCGCTCGCGCATTGAGCGGCGATCGATTAATAAGCGCAGCGCGTAGGATTGTCGATTCAGCATTAGGGTCGCTCCACGCTAACGCGTTCACGATGATTGGACAGGGTGAAACGCCATAAATTGGATCGGCCGGGGGACTTGGCCAGCGCTAATTGATCGATGCCGATGCCGCCGAAACTCGACCGCCCAAGCCGATCGAGGTACTGCGGTATAAGTTCAGGGTTGCGCACAAAACCGTCCAGACTGAAAAACCGTTGGCCGTCTTTAAGCGCAATGGCGTTCAACCAGAGACCGTCGATATCCTGCTCCGCCAAATGAATCAACGGAGTGTGGAAGCCCTCGATGGCATTCTCAACCTGATTGGTCAGCCCACTATAGGTTTCTCGAGCCGTCTGCAGTTGGCCAGCGAGCTGCAGGTTGATGCTCGACAATTGGCTTGCGTTAGTGAGAGCCGGGTAGCGCTGACGAAATTGATTGAGCCGCTCTAAGCTGCTCACCGCCTCGGCCTGCCATTGTTGTTGTTCGCTTAGTAACCCCTGGCGCGCCAGTAGCGATAGCCCAACCCACGCGCCCGCCAGCAGCAGCGAAATCAGCACCGCGCCGACAAAGACTGGCAATTGCATCTTGCCGTAACCGGGCAATAGGTCGTCGCGCAGTAGGTTGATCTGGCGGGTCATTGCGCCGCTGCTCGGAACAGGGTGCCGGCCAAACCAAAATAGTCCGCCGGGTCCTGGTCGCTCTGGGCCATGCGAATGTCCATCAGATCGTTCGGGTCGAGCCGTTCGAAGCGCACCCCCAACTTATCGGCTAACCGGTCGGCCAGTACATGGTGCTGGGGATCGCATAAAAATTGAATCTCGGCAATCGCACCCAGGCCGAGTTGGGACTCGTAATAATCGAGGGAGCGGCGAATTTCCAGCACCAGGGCTTCAAATTGGATGATCGCTTGGGTGTCCTCGGCCACCGTCACTTCCAATTCGCCCTCCAGTACAGTGCTTTCGCTGAGCAGACTCGAAAGGCCAATATCGAAGGTACGCGTCAGCACCATTTCCTGATGGTAATTGAGCACCAAGCGACTGTTATGGGTTTTTAGATGAAAAACCCCGGATTCATTGAAATTTTGTTTCACCAACGCTAAATTGCGCAATTGGGTGGTTTCTATATCGATAATATCCACCCGGATACCCAGACGAATCAGTCCCATCAGCCAGAGCCGCAGCGGATTCTTGCGCGCGGCAATAATCAGCGCCATGCGCATGCGGCCGCGGTAGGCCTCTTTGGGCAGATGAATGGTATCCAGGGTAGCATCATCGAGATCATAGCTGAGCAGATCGCCGGCCTTGAGCTCGATAGCTGCAGCCATTTCGGCCTCCGGCACGTCCGGCACGTCCGATAATAATATTTGATAAAGTCCATCGGCGAGCAAGATATTGAGCCTTCCGGCGACCTGCGATTTAACCCATCGGGTCTGGGCATCGATCTGCTCAAACGGCTTGGCGCTGGCTGTACTGGCCTTGATCGCTAGATAAGGCAGGCCGCTCTTGGTCTTGCCCGTTTCGAACAAAGTCAGACCATTGGGCAACATATAGAGCCAGTTTTGGGTGTTATGTAGGTATACGGTACTTGCAGACATCTAGGACCCAGCTCTTTTTTTATTAGTTCACAACCTATAATCAGTCTAGCAAGGGTTTTTGTTTACTGCCCAATTAGCAGCATATTTAGGTGGATTTTGCATTCGGCATGGTTTCGGTTGCTGGCACCCAAGCACGCTGATGACGGCCGTCTCGGTCAGGGTGAAAATGGCCAGGCCTAGGTGCTGACTTGTGTTCCGGGGTAATTCCACTATCATGCCGAGCTGGCCGATCAATGGAGATTTCTGTGTGTTTAATATAGTACTGTTCGAACCGGAAATACCGCCGAACACCGGAAACATCATCCGTCTGTGCGCCAATACCGGCTGTCAATTGCACCTGATTGAGCCGCTCGGTTTTTCGATGGATGAGAAAGCTTTACGCCGCGCGGGCTTGGATTATCATGAATTTGCCTCGATTCGATTGTGGCCGGATTACCCGACCTTCTTAGCCGAGGCCAAACCGGAACGGCTCTTTGCCTTGTCGACCAAGGGCACCGCCGGCTACACCGAGGTCCGCTTCGAGCCGGGCGATTATCTGCTGTTTGGGCCAGAAACGCGGGGTCTGCCGGCGGATGTTCGAGCGGCACTGCCAACGGATCGGGTCTTGCGCTTGCCGATGCTGGCGGCCAGCCGCAGTCTGAATCTATCCAACACGGTGGCCGTCATCGTCTATGAAGCCTGGCGTCAACAAGGCTTTGCCAGCGCCCTCTAAACCCAGTTAAACGACCCGTTTGAGCCTTAAACGGTCCGCTTCAGCGGCACAGCTCGGGCAATTCTGGCCCGATCTGGCCCAGTGCGCCGAGGATAAGCGGGCGTTTGGCCAATGCACTGGCATTGAGCATGCGCAGTCCACTGTTACGCAGCAGAACCGGCAGCGCCGATTGGCTATCGAACAGGCGTTTCAGACCTTCCATTGCGCCGCCTACGGCCAAGTTGTGGCCTTGGCGTTGGCGTTGAAAACGGCGCAAAACAAAAGACTGGCCCAAGTCCATGCCCTGTTGGCGCGCGCGTTGCCAAGTTTCGGCCAAGGTCGCGGCATCCAAAAACCCCAGGTTTGCACCCAAGCCCGCCAGTGGATGAATGCTGTGGGCGCTGTCGCCTAAGATGACCACGCGCTGGTTAAAATAGGTTTTAGCCTGTTGCGCCGAGAGTGGAAAAGATGTCCGTTCGCTTACCTGTTCGACGCGTCCTAAACGCTGCTCGAAGGCCTGCGCCAAGGCTCGAGCAAAATCCTCGCTCGACAAGGCCAGCAGCTCGGCTACCTGCTCACTCTTCACCGACCACACGATCGAGCTATGGTGCTCTGGGCTAGCGGCATTGCGCAGCGGCAAGAAGGCCAGTGGGCCGGTCGGCAGAAAGACCTGTTGCGCGCAGCGCTGATGGGCCAATTCATGTCGTACCGTGGTGACGATGGCGGTGTGATGATAGGGCCACTGCCAGCTAGCGATATCGGCCTCTTGGCGCAATGGCGAGTGTTTGCCTTCGCTTGCCACCAGGCTTTGGGCAACCAGCACGCGGCCAATTTCAGTCTCCACCTTAACCCCTGCGTCATCCTGATGCCACGTACTGATCCTATCCGGCAGGCACAAGTCGATACTGTCCAGTTCGTCGATACGCCGCCAAAGGGCCTCAATAAGAGCCGGGTTTTCGATGATATGACCGAGCTGCGGTTGTTGAATTGCGTGGGCATCAAAGTCAATCTGGCCCTGACCCAAGCCATCCCAAACATGCATCGCATCATAGGCCGATAGGCGTTCTGCCGGCAGGTGCTGCCAAACCCCGAGATTGGATAGCATGCGCTGGCTGGCCAAGTTGATGGCACTGACCCGCGGGCTGAAGTGCTCGGCATCGGCATCGAACGGAACTCTGGGCTGTTGTTCGATAAGGGCGACCGTGAGCCCGGCCTGAGCACAGGCCGCGGCCAAGGACAGACCGACCAGGCCGGCACCGGAAATTATTATATCGTGTGTGAAATGGTCGGCCATGATGGTATCTCCTTCGATGAATTAGGTGGTCGCGAGTGCCGGCACATCAGCCAATAGCCCCATCCCCGCCAAGGCAACGCCCTGGCGCAAGGTGGCATGACGATCTAGGCTATTAAGGGCCAGCCCCCGCCCCCAACGCAACAATGGAGCCGATGACTGAAACAGTTGGATCAGTTCACGCGATACGTTCGCAGTTTGGGCCTGGTCGCGGGCGATGGTCTCGGCCACCGCGTTGAATTGGCGGAACGAGGGTAGGCCATGGTCTTGGTCATACTGACGATTGATCAGGTTGGCGGTGCGCGCTAAGCCGCGCATGGCGAGGTTGAAACCTTGACCGGCGACCGGATGTAAGGTTGCGGCGGCGTTGCCCAAGGCTAAAAAACCATGGCTGCAGGCGGTCGTCATTTGGCGTTCGATTAGAGGGTATTCCGACCAATCCGTCAGGCCGGTAATACGACCTAGGCGTTGGCCAATACGCTGCTCTAGCCAAGGAATGGCGGTTGCAGGCGTGTTGGGCAGGGTGCCGATGAGCTTCTCGGGTACAGTCCAAACCAGCGTGCTCGCTTGGCCAAAGGGCAACAGGGCTATCGGGCCCAATTCGGTAAAGCGCTCAAAGGCTCGGCCCCGATGTGGCTTCGCGGTGGTTAGGGTCGCGACCCGGGCCACGGCCTGAAAGGGTGTTTCGCGTAAACTAAAGCCTAACGACTCGTGCAGTTTGGAGCGGCCGCCATCGCATAGAATAACTTGATCTGCCGCCAAGACGGTGCCATCGGTCAGCGTCACCACTTGCCCACTCTGGCTAGGCGCTAGGTTGGCCACCTGACTATTAAAGCGCCAATGGACGGGCAGAGATTGGATTTTTTGCCAGAGCAGAGCACCTAGGTCGGCATTGGCCACCACCGCGCCAAAGCGTTCAAAACCCAGCGCGTGGGCGTTTAGGTCCAACAAGCCGGCATGGCCGCGATCGCTGACTTCAATCTCTGTGATATCGCTCAGGGCCTGCTCGAGCTGGGCCATGTTCAACGCAGCAAACAACTGCAAGGCTTGGGCCGATAAGGCTGTGGCGCGACCGTCAAAGCTTGGCGACGGAGCCAAGCCAAGTTGCGGCTGTACCGCAGGGTCGATCAGGGTGATGCCCAAGCCTTGTGCCATGGCCGGCGCAAGCGCTGCAATCAGCGTCATGCCCACCATGCCTCCACCCACTACCACCAGTTCGAACCTTGCCATAATTCAACTCATTGCCTGTAACCGTTCTCCTATACTAACAGTCTATGAGTAATGGATCAGAATAGTTCACCCAATGGAAAAAGATACTTTTTTTAATAATTTTTAAATCGAAGCCATTCAGAAACTGATTATTCTTGCTGCGAGGCCCGCACCCCTAGCTCGGAACGACCTTTACCACTAATACAATTACAACCAACAAAGCCGTATTTGCTTGGTTAGACGGCCGTGATAAACAACTCAATATTTACAGCGTAGCGGAGAAAGGTATGCACTTTATGTCCCAAATACGATTAGCCTCACTGGTTCTTTTCCTGTCCTTGTTTGGCCAGGCCAGCGTCGCCTTTGAGCGCGATGCCCTGGTGGTGTGGATCAATAATGACAAGGGCTACAACGGCTTGCGCGAAGTCGCGCAGCGCTTCACCGCCGACACCGGCGTGCGCGTGATCGTCAACACCCAGGACGATTGGGACGGCGGTGAAGATCCGGCCAACCGCTTCGCCAAGGTGGCGGCGACCACCGAAGGCCCCGACATCATTTTTTGGGCCCACGATCGTTTTGGGTCCTGGATCAACGAAGGCTACCTGGAACCGGTGTACCCCAGCCAGGAGCTCTACGGCAAGCTGCACGATTTCGCCTGGAACGCGGTGACGGTAGGCGATGAAATATATGGTTACCCCATTGCCATGGAGGCGATTTCATTTATCTACAATAAGGATCTGGTGGCCAAACCGCCCAAGACTTGGGAAGAGGTGATCGCCCTAGATAAGATACTGCGCAAAGACGGCAAGCGCGCCCTGCACTTTAAGTATGGCGATACCTACTTCGCGTGGCCGTTGATTACCTCCGCGGGTGGTTACTCCTTTAAAAAGGTCAATCGGGTCTATCAACTGGTCGATGTCGGTGTTGACAGTCGAGGTGCTTTGAAGGGGCTGAACATGATGCGGCGGCTGCACGATGCCGGTGTGATCGAAACCAGCGACGGCCAAGATTGGGGCGCAATGATGACCGCCTTTAAAGAGGGCAAGGTGGCCATGACCATTAACGGGCCATGGGTCTGGAACGAGCTGCGGGATTCGGGCGTCAATTACGGCCTGGCCAAATTCCCGCAGGTGGACAAAAATTCCGGCTCCGGTCGACCTTTCGTTGGCTTTATGGCGGCGGCGGTGAACAGCTTTTCGCCCAACGATGCCCTCGCAAAGAAATTCCTCGAAGAATATGTCGTTGTCTACGAAGGGGTCAAGGCAATGGATGCTGATCGCCCCTTGGGCGCGGTGGCCAATAAGCGTTTGATGACCGAGCTTGAGTCGAACGCCAATATTGCTCATACCTTTGCGCTCGCTGCGACCGGCGAAACCATGCCCGATATACCCGAAATGAAGCGTTTCTGGAGCTCCATGCAAGCCAACTTGCAACCCATGGTTACCGGTGAGGTAAAGGTTGAGGAGACGATGGCCGATGTCGCCAAACGTCTGCGCAAGTTGGACACCATGAAAATGTGGACCCGCAAACACTATCTAACGGCCGCAGCCACTGGGCCAAACTAGATTTTTCGTGCGCATAGCACAAGCCCGCCTTGCGGGCTTTTTTTTGCCTGATCAATCTGGCTAAAGCGGGATTAGGATTGTCCGCCTAAGCGAGCCTGGAGGGCTTTGGGTAAACCCTTGACGACCAGATCATAGGAATCATCGAGCCAGCCCGCTAACAGGTCTTCGTCCAGCTCGGCGCTCAGGTCTATGGTGTTCCAATGTTTTTTGTTCATATGATAACCGGGTATGACCGCCGCGAAGCTGGCGCGCAGGATCATCGCCTCTTGCGGATCGCACTTGAGATTGATCGTTAGCGGCGTATTGACCGACAGGGAAGCAAACATCTTACCGGCGACCTTATAGACCAACACATCGGGTCCAAAAGGCGTTTCTTCGCTGCTGCCCAGCTTGGCCAGGCAACGCTGGCGCCAGTAGTCGAGTCGATCGGCGGCCTGGTTATTGTGTGTCATCTGAATTCATCCCCCTTGCTAATTCGGCTCCACCCCGTCTAAGGATGACGGCTAGGATAGCCCGACTTGTGCCATCGTTGGCCTGACCGCTTCAGTGCGCCGGCCCGGCCCTACAGCCCGCCAAAATAATAGAAATGACAGGGAATTGCCATGCTTAGAATCGCCTTAACTCGAATAGTATCGGTCTTGCTCGCCACTGGGTGGGTACTGGGATCGACCCTTGCAGCGGCCTCGGACGCGTCTGTTGACGAGCTGTATCAAGCCCAGCCCAATGAAGCCGTGATCTACTATAAGCGCGCCGACGGCCAATATCAGGACTGGGGCCTACACCTCTGGGATGGCGATGGCCGAACCAATGGCGTCAATGAGCTGATCAGCAGCACGGCCTGGGATGTGCCGCTCGCCCCGGCGGGTGTGCACCCGGACTATGGCGCCTACTTTATCGTGCCGATGACTGGGCCGGACTGGGCTGACTTTATGTTTATTGTCCACCAGGGCAGTGACAAGGATTTAGGCGGCCTCGATCAGCTGTTCGACCGGGCCACGCTGGGCGGTCAACGGGTGTTTACCTTTGCCGGTGTCTCGAAGCTTTTCAGCGAACCTCACTTGGTGCCACCGATCGCCATCGAGGGTGCCGCGGCCCATTGGCTGGACCGACGTACCCTGGTCTTTAACCCCGGCCCGGTGCCCAGCGTGCGGCTCTATTACAGCGCCGATGCCGATATCCAAACCGATGCCATCGCGAAAAAAATCATCGGCGGGCGCTCGGTCGTGCTGACGCGCAGAACCTTAGGCGCTGAGCTGCGGGCCCGTTTTCCGCATCTGGCCGACTTTAAGGCCTGGACCGTTCCGGTAGACCTGGATATAGGCGCCGCCCTCAAGGGCCAACTGGTCGTTGCGACCTTTAATCCCGATGGCAGTCTGGCGGCCGCGACGCAGGTGCAGACCGCCGGCGTGCTCGACACACTCTATGCCGATGCGGCCGCCAACATCCAGCTGGGCGCCCAGAGCACTGGCCAAGTTACCCACTTTCGACTTTGGGCGCCCACCGCGCAGGCCGTGGCACTGCAACTCTATCCGCAGCTCGACCAACCAGCTCAGAGCCTACCGATGACCTTCAATGATCAGACCGGGGTCTGGTCTGCGACCCGCCCGGGCAACCTCCAGGGTCTCTACTACCGTTATCGAGTGCAGGTCTATCATCCCGACAGCGGGGCTATTGAACGCTATGAGGTCACCGACCCCTATAGTCTTAGCCTGAGCCGCAACAGTCGGTTCTCCCAGGTGGTCGACCTTGAGCACCCCAGTCTATTGCCGACCCATTGGGGCGAGACGGAGCACGGGCTCGGGGTCGCAAACACTGTCGCAAACACTGCCGGGGGAGCGCAAAACAGGGTGATCTATGAAGCCCATCTGCGCGACCTCACCCTGAGCGACACCAGCGGTAGCGCCGCCCTCAATGGCAAATACGGCGCCTTTGGCGAACCCGAGCGCGCCAGCATGGCGCATCTTCAGGCGCTACAGCAGGCCGGTCTGACCCATCTGCATCTGTTGCCCAGCTTCGATATTGCCACTATCAACGAGTCTGCCGAGCAACAGGTCAAGCTTGACGACCCAGTCTCCCGGCTGTGCCAGCTCAGCCCGAGCATGCAAACCAGTTCATTTGCCGAACACTGTCAGAGCGACCAGAGCATCGCCTCGCTGCTGCGTTCATTGCCCGGCGACAGCGAACAACAGCAGGCCTTGATGGCCTATATCCGGCCCTTGGACAGCTTCAACTGGGGTTATGACCCCTATCACTTCACCGTGCCGGAGGGCAGCTATGCCAGCGACCCGCAGGGCTCGGCGCGCATTCTGGAATATCGTCAGATGGTTCAGGCGATCCACGCTATGGGGCTCAAGGTGGTAATGGATGTGGTCTATAACCACACCAATGCCGCCGGGCTAAGCGATAAGTCGGTGCTCGATCGGGTGGTGCCCGGTTATTACCAGCGCCGCAACCCGACCTCCGGCGCCGTGGAAAACTCCACCTGTTGTCAGAACACCGCGACCGAACAGCGCATGATGGCCAAGCTGATGATCGACTCGCTGGTGGTCTGGGCGCGCGACTATCAGATCGATGCCTTTCGCTTTGATCTAATGGGTCACCATATGAAAACCAATATGGAGCAGGCCTTGACGGCCGTGCAAGCGGTGCGCCCCGAGGTCTACTTCTATGGCGAAGGTTGGAACTTCGGTGAGGTGGCCGATGGTGCGCGCGGTGAAAACGCGGTGCAGTGGACCATGGCCGGCACCGGCATCGGCACCTTCAGCGACCGACTGCGCGATGCCGTGCGCGGCGGCGGTCCGTTCGATGAGGGTGCCGCGTTGCGCCGTAACCAGGGTTTTGCCAATGGCCTCTATTATCTGCCCAATGAACTGCGCCAAGATGCCGACCAGGACCGGGCCGATCTGCTCCACCAGGCCGACCTGATTCGGGTCGGCTTGGCGGGCAATCTGCGCGACTTCGTGCTGATCGACCGCACCGGTTTCCCGGCCCTGGGTCAGGACATTGACTACAACGGTCAACCGGCCGGATACACTCTGGATCCGCAAGAAAACATCTCCTATGTCTCCAAGCATGACAACCAAACCCTGTGGGATAACAACCAATATCGTATCGCCGATTCGGTCTCCACAGCTGACCGGGTGCGCATGCAGAATTTGGGCTTGGCGCTCAATCTGATGGTCCAGGGCGTGCCGTTCGTCCATATGGGCTCGGAGTTGTTGCGCTCCAAGTCGATGCAGCGCGACAGCTACGACAGCGGCGATTGGTTTAATAGCGTCGATTTTAGCGCGCAGGAATCGGGCTGGGCCCGCGGCTTGCCACGCCAGGATAAGGACGGCGGTAACTGGGCTTGGATTCGTCAGGCCTTTGCCAATGAGCGAACTTACAGCTCGCCCGCCGATCGCCAGCAGGCTGCGGCGGTGTTTAAAGAATTCCTCAGCATCCGCCAGAGCAGCCAGCTGTTTCACCTGAGCACGGCCGAGGCGGTGCAACAGCGGCTCGATTTTCACAACGTTGGCCCGAACCAGGTACCCGGCCTGATTGCCCTATCGATCAACGACGGCCAAGGCCTGGCGGATCTGGACCCCGAGGTGGATGCCATCCTGGTCTTGATCAATGCCGCCGACGTCAGCATGGGCCTGGCCGTGCCGGGTGCACAAGACTTTGTGCTACACCCTAATCAGCAGCAATCGATAGACCCAACGATTCGCCGGGCAGCCTTTGTCGCCGGCGAATTCCATCTGCCAGCCCTGAGCGTCGCCGTGTTTGTGCAACCCCAGCAGGGCGAGCAGGGTCCGGGTCTGCCCGTGCTCGGCAAAGACCTCAGCCAGCGGCCGCCGCTCGGCCGCACACCGCTGCATTTGCTCGGCACCGCGACCAGCTGGGATGTGCTCGATGCCAGTAATAGATTTCAGTATCAAGGCCAGGGCCGCTACGCGCTTGAACTGAGCCTCAGTAAGGGCTTTTATCGGCTGACCGTCGGCAATAAGGCCGATCTGAACTGGGGCCGACTGGGCGCGGTGCTAACAACTGACATACCGGTGGAGCTCGACAGCTCGGGCGGGGTGATGAATCTGCAGGTGGCTCAAGACGGCCGCTACCGATTTGCGGTGGATCTGACTGACCTGCAGCAACCTAGCTTTGCGGTGCAGCAGATCGATTAGGGGGTAAACCAATAGACCAAAAAAAACCGCCCGAGGGCGGTTTGATGGATTGTGGGTATTAGACGCGATTATTAATCGTAGATATCGTCATAGGTATCTGTGAGATCCGTATTATATGCCGTGGGAATGCCGCCGCTGAAGTCCTCGGTATAGACATCGTTCATGCTTATATCACCGTTGCTGTCTAGGCTATTGAGAATAAAGTTATCAAAACCAACGGGTTCCTGAACCCGCAGCAAGATTCGATTGTCGGTGCCACTACGAGTCGCCAAATCGGTTACGGTTAAATTGCCGACTGCCTCATAGGCGGTATCATTTTCACCCAGGACTTTGGTGTCCACCATCAGATCGTTGCCAAACACACGAATACGATAGGTTTTCCAGCTGCCGTTAAAAACACTGCGTGTTTCGCCATCGATCCAGTGCCAATTGTTGTCTGTATCCTCGTAGTCCACCCATGACCAGCTACCTAGGCCCATTCTGAAGTCCGTCCGTTGATTTGGCAGGCCACTGGCCACGTCAAATAGGTACAGTTCAACACCCTGCCAGTTGAAGTTCTTAGCATCAAAGGTCAGTTCAAAGTGATCCGGTGCCGAGGCGCCAACCAAATCATAGGTTGACCACTTACGGGTACCATCGCTCCGGCCGGCATAGAGCAGGGTCTCGTTAGTATCGACATACCAACCTGAGCTCGGGCGGGTGGTCACTGTTTGGCTCGCATCAGAGACGAGAGCGTTGCCGAAGACATCATTGGTGGTAGCGGCCACGGTTAGAGTGTAGGCGGTGTTGGCCGCCAGTGGCGCGGTGCCAGTACTGTCAGAGAGCCCTGTGACGTCTAGGTCGGGAATCAGATGCAGCGTCTTATTGACCCAGATTTTCATCATATCGATGGGGTTCGAAGCCCCATCTACTAGGCTCAGGTTTTCCTCAACCGAAGCAGTATTCATGCTGGTACTGAAGTCGATGCTCATGGAATAGAGGTTGTCCATGGACTGGAAAAACGTCAGGTTAGGCTCGTCTCCCGGGTCAATCTCAGTGCTGACCGCACGCAATACTTCGATATCTTGAATGGCCGATGCTGCACCAGAGGCCGAGGCGGACTCGGTTACAGTCAAGTAGACAGAGCTGTCGGTTTCCGGTGTGAACCGCGCTGTTTCGATAACACCGGTAACCACACTGTTGTTATCCTTCTTAAGCCCAGAGAAATGCAGCTCATCGCCGGCTAAACGCCAGTTGTATATTTCATAACGACCCACGCCATCAACAGGTGTGAGCAGTTGTGTCTGGAGGCGAGTAGTGAGGTCAACCATAATAATAACGTTGGCGGTTCCTAAGAAGGGTACGTCGACCGAGTCGCTGTAATAGAGCGTATCACCGGATACCTGGAAGGGCGTATTTTGCATCCAATCCCACCAGCTGACGCCGTCAGCCAAGACCAGCTCGAGCTTCGGCACGCCATCAAAGGGTAAGATTTGATAGACGGTCAGGGTGGTCTCCCAACCCGAGTGCACGCCATTCGCATCGATGGTATCACGACCGCCTTCAAACACACCGTAGATACGGCCGTTGTCGCCGACTAACAAACGGCGCGGTTTCGGGTTACCCCAGCCACTGCCGCCGCTATCGCCGCCAAAGAGCGAGGTATCTAAGCTGGCTTTCTCAACACCGCCTGCAGCACGTGGCCGAGCAAAGCGTAAGCCGTTTGCCGCACTGCCAGAGCCTTCAGCGCCAAAGATAACTGTATTGCTGTCGTCAACAGTAAAGAAATCCAGGCCCCAACCGGAGCTGAGATCTATCACACTATCGCCTTGTAACATCTTCAGTTCGGCCGACCAGGTTGATTCATTGCGGGATTGGTAAACCAATTCACCGGATTTCAGCACCGAGAAAAACTCGATATATTCGTTATCTTGGGTGATGGCGGTGGCTGTGTCTTCACCGACCAAACGACGGAAAATTCTAGGCTGCCAATCGGTCGTATCGAGCCATTTGTTAGTTCGAATTTCACAGATCTCTTGGTCGTTTTGATCATCAAAAAAACAATCGGTCCAGCTGTCTTCTTGCACCGAAAAGGTGGTGCCGGCAAAGTACAGATTGCCGTCACCATCGAATTGGATCGGCTTTTGATTGCCGCTGACTGCTTGCCTGTACTCGTCATTCATGTTCTGCACGAAGATACCCTCGGCGACACAGCTGTGCTCGTTGGTGGCAACGGTTACCTCCATTAGGGCGCATTTTGTTTCCGCGATTACCCGGGAAAAATCAATCCGGCGACCGTCGGCGTCAACGGCCTGTTCATCGTCGAACCAGCCTGGGTCAAGTGCCAGATAAATTTTATTGCCACTCGGGCTGCCCACTGAGTACATTACCTTGGTCGGAAAGTTGGTCTCCATAGCCGGCGTAAGGTCTCCTTGGTCGTCGAGTGCTAATAGGTTTGAGCCCACTACCTCGGATGCGTCACTCGAATCGCGTGACAGCACAGCCCGTTCGGAAATGCCCATGCGTGTCCTAGAGCCGCCAATAATGCGGTATTCGAACAGGCCTGTTTCGAGCGAACGAGTCCCCTCGGTAATATCCGCATTGGCGACCAAGGCGACAGCCGAGTCCATAGCAAAGTTCATGACTACGTCTACGTTGCCATCGCGGGTGATGGTCGTAAAGTCGTTGTTATCGGTGCTACTACTAGTGCCGTCATCTACGGGCACTTCACAGCCACTGAGAACCAGAGCTGTTGCGGCGATACAGAAGCCGAGTGCAGAATTTTTAATCATAGTGTTGATCCTGAAATGAATTGGTATTAAATCCCAGTCTGCATATAGGCGGAAAGGGATCCCAACTGTTATTAGCGTGCATTTGTTGCTGAGGTTAGCATAGCATCTGCCTCTAGGTCGCGCTCCAACTCGTCTTATTGACATATGTGGCAATTTCTCGTCTGAGGAACCCAAAAAAACAATAAGCTAAGCAATAGTAATGCTGCGTAGTAGCTACATTGACACTTATGTGTTTTTTGTGCGGTTATATTTTGACGCTAAGGCTCATTGTGTAATTTTTATCGTGCTTATTAGGAAGTTGATTCGCTTTTTTAAGGATGATCTCAAATATAAAAGCAGCGGGTCGGTATCGGATAATGCCGTATCGCACCAATTAGAGTCGTTATTAGTGGCCAAAGAGTCCTATAATGGCCGGTCATAACCTTATCAGCAGGAAGTCGCCCGTGGCAAAAACCCTAAGCCGAAATCTATTGGTGCGTATGCGTATCCAGCTCTCCATACTTATAGTGACGGTATTGGCTGTGCTGGTGATGGACAGCCAAGGCTGGGTGCTCCGCCTGGAGAATGCCCTGTTCGATTACCGCATCACCCAAACACGGTCCGCCACAGTGTTGCCCTCTGCCGTCAAGGTCGTGTTGATCGATGAATCGTCGATGGCCAAGATGTCCCAGAGTCTCGGTCAGTTTCCATGGCCTCGAACCGTCTACGCGGAGTTGTTGGAATTTTTCGATATGGCCGGTGCGCAGGCGGTGCTGTTTGATATTCTGTTTACCGAGCCGGAGCGCGCCCAGTTCGGTAACAGCGATAGCCTGTCCGACCACGATGCGCGCTTGGTGGAGGCCACGGCCGAATTCCCCTTCAGCGTTCACGCGGCCATGTTTAATTTGGATACGATCGATGAGGAGCTGAATGATCTAAACCAGGCTTTACCGCCGGGCGTGGTGGAGAAATTCAGTATCAAGCAGGTGCAATCGAACGGTACCGCTAAGTTAAACAGCTTTACCCTGCCGCTGCCGGAGTTAACCGCCGCAAGTTCCCATCTGGGCTTGGTCGGTGCCGATCCCGATGAAGACGGTATCTATCGACGATTGCGTTTGTTATGGCCTTATCAAGGTGACTATTTTCCAGCCTTTTCATTGGCCCCACTGTTGATCAATGAGCCCGATCCCATAATAGTCAGCAGTCCTTACCAGATGCGCTTCAATGATCGCGTTATCCCAACGGACCAGAACGACCGACTCTTAATCAATGTCTACGGCGACTACCGACCCTATCCGATCGCGCGTATTTTTCAGGCCTATGACCAAATTAAAAAAGGCGAGCTCGATCAGCTGGCAATCGATCCCTATGAATTTGAAAATGCGGTGGTGTTTATTGGCGCCAGCGCGGTCGGATTAGAAGATATCAAGTCGCTCGCCAATAACCGCAAAGCACCCGGTGTCTATCTGCACGCCGCCGCTTACGGCAATATAATAGACGATGATGGCCTGAGGATCGCTCAGCCCTGGGTGACCCGCTCTGCGGTGATTGCGGCCGCCATACTGGCCCTGGTGCTGATCTTTATGGTGCCGTCGTTCTCGTTAAAGATCGCCCTGTTATCGGCCCTGCCGGTGGCTTGGTGGTTCGTCACCGGTCGAGCCCTAGAGCAAAACGGGGTCATAGCTTTTTCCCTACCGGTACTGGCGCTGTTGCTCACAACCGGGGCCTCCTTTACTTATTTAAGCTTTACCGAGGGTGCAACCAAGAAACGGGTTAAGCGCATGTTGTCTCAGTATGTCTCAGCAGCCATGCTCGACCAGGCCATGGCCCAGTCAGACGATATCCTCCACGCCGGCGACGGGGTTGAGGAGGAGCTGTCGATTCTGTTTTCAGATATTCGCGGTTTTACCAACTTCTCAGAGACCTTGCCGGCCGTCGATGTCGTTCGACTGTTGAATTGCCATTTCAGTGAAATGAGTGAAGTTATTTTCAATAACAGTGGCACTCTGGATAAGTTTATTGGCGATGCCATGATGGCCTTTTGGGGCGCGCCGATTCAGGTCAACAACCATGCCGATCTAGCGGTGAAGGCCGCCCTGGATATGCTGGTACAAATTGTTGTGGTAAATCAGCTGTTAGCGGATAAGCAGTTGCCGCCGATTGAAATCGGCATTGGCATCAATACCGGCCGGGTGATTTTGGGCAACATAGGGTCCGATCGGAAGCTCGACTACACCGTCATTGGCGATGCGGTGAATTTGGCGTCGCGTATGGAAGGCATCACCAAAAGCTATGGCGTGCCGTTGGTGATTAGCGAGTCAACCCGTCTGAGCCTGCAGACCGACCGACCCTGTCTGATCCTGGATCACGTCCGAGTGAAGGGCAAGCTGCAGCCCGTGCCGATCTATTTACCGCTGCCGAACCAGCAGGAAGAACCCGACAACTATCAGCAGCATCTCGATGTTGCGTCAAACGGGCAGGCGGCCTTTGCGGCCTATCAGGCCGGGAACTGGTCTGAAGCAGAATCGCTCTACGCGCTGTTGCCGTTTGAGAAGTTACGGGACCTCTATTTAGCGCGGATTGCCAACTTTCGGGTCAATTCGCTTCCTGAAAACTGGGATGGTGTCTATACTTTCGAATCAAAATGAAACGATGGGGTCCGTATATGATGAAACAACCGATGGTCTGGTTACTTGCCGCTTTGGCATTGAGCCCCTTGGTCGCGGCTGAATCGCTCTACGTGCACAGCGCAAAAGCCTCTCTGCTGGCGGCGCCTAAATTCAATGCCGACATCCTAGTAAGCGTCGAGAAGGGCGCCGAACTGGTATTGATCGAGCAGCAGAAACGCTGGTTTCTCGTGCAATTCGATGATCAGACCGGTTGGGTGTCTTCCCTGTTGGTCAAGAGTGAGCCACCCTTGGATAAGGTCAGTGTGATCGGCTCGGATGCGGTCGAGATCACCGGGCAAACGCGCAGTCGTGCCTCCGAAGTGTCGACAGCAGGTGCAACACGTGGCCTCACCGAGTCGGATGCGAGCACAGATGATGGTGTGTCCGATTACAATGAATTGGTCGAGATGGAAGCTATTAGTGTGCCCGGAGAAGAAATAATAGAATTTGCCGATGCTATTGTGCGTGAAAACGGCGAATGAGGGCTTTGGGTAATCGGGTTCTGCTGGTCCTAGCCGCACTTGGGCTGGCCGGCTGTGTCAGCATGGACCAAGACTTCAGGGCGCGCTTGTCCGAATTGGACAAATCAGCCGATGCGCAAGGCGATGTCGAGGCAGAAGTGCTTTTTGGTCGTAAGGTCGCCGCCCGTCTGCTGGGCGGTTACGATGGGGTGTCAGACCAGGAGCTGCAGTACTATGTAAATCAGGTCGGCGCTTATCTGGTCCAGTTTGCCGGTCGTGATGAGATAGACTTTCATTTCTTAATTATCCAATCTGCCGAAATTAATGCCTATGCCCTGCCCGGAGGTTACATCTTTGTCACCTCGGCAGCGGTCGCGGCCATGCGCAATGAAGCCGAACTGGCGGGTGTGCTGGCACACGAAATTGCTCACGTCCGAGAAAAGCATATCGTTAAAGCATTGGATATTCGCGGTGTCTCGACCGGCGCCGCCTTGGGGCAGCTCACTTCAGGCGGTAACGACGCCTTTCGCGTTGCCTTGACCCAAGCATCGCAAGCGGCCTTGGCGATATTAACCGACGACGGCCTGCAACAGGAGGATGAATTTGATGCCGATGAGCTGGCTTTTTATATTCTGGTGCAAAGCGGTTACGACTCCCAAGCTTATCTCAATTTTTTAGCTCGCATCGACCAAGACCAGCAGCTGTCGACCCAAGAGGTGAGTCGAACGCATCCGGACATGTCGACTCGACTGAGTCGATTGCAAGGGCTGCGCGAGGCCAATGGTCTGGACAATCTACAATATGCTGTCGTCGAAGACAGATTTTTGACCTTCAAACGCTAAGGGATCTCTATGTTTAGGTATGGCACAGCAGTTTGGCTGTTTTTGGGAGTGGCCCCCTACCTGTTCGCCGATGCCGGCCGTAACATCAATCAGATCGTGGGCGATCGCGCCATCGGTATGGCTGGGGCCTATGCCGCGGTGTCGGATGACCCATCCGGTATGTACTACAATCCGGCGGGTATCGCCTATTCCAGTAGCGCGAACATTTCCGCTAACGTGAATACGCTGCAGAGCTATGCTATTACCTATGATGATGTTGTGGCCGGTGAGTTCGACTATGTGCGCGATAGCTTCCAGGTCTTACCCAATTTTTTCGGGGTTATTCAACCACTCGGCAACTATACGGTCGGTTTTTCGTCGACCATCGTCGACTCGGTACGAGAAAAACAGAGTCAGACCTTTAGCGATCTGACCGCCATTAATGTGGACAAATTTGTCTTCAATTTCGATCGCATTGATACCACCTACAATGTCGGGCCGAGCGTGGCTCGGGTTCTGGATAATAAGCTGGCCGTTGGCCTCAGTATGCATCTGCATTATCGTTCGGCGGAGTCGATCTCGAATCAACACATTAAGTTCTCTGCCGCATCGGGCAACAATATATCCTGGAATAATAGCTACGCTGAAATCAAAGAAGTTGGCATTCGACCCAAGTTAGGCCTTATTTGGTCTCCGATGCAGTCCTTGTCCTTCGGCCTAAGTGCTGACAAAACCTTTCTTATTAGCGGCAACCTGACCAGTCAGGTGAGCGCGTGTGGCACGGATTTGACGAATATAGGCTGCCAAACACAAAGTGACCCAAGTATCACCGCAACCGCGTTTGAACGCGACTACCCTTGGCAAGTGCGCATGGGCGGTGCCTGGTTCCCGTCAAATGTCCTGCTAGTCAGTGCCGATCTGATCTACAACAGCCCGACCTATGATGACTCCGGTGACGGCGTGTTGTTGTCAACGGTTGATGGCGCGCTTGGTGTGGAATGGTATTGGTCGCCGAAATGGGCTTTGCGCTCCGGTCTCTACACCGCTAATGCCAATACGCCGGAACTGGCCCTCGGCTCGATTAATCAGGCCGGCCACGTCGACTTGATCGGTGCCACCGTGAGTATCACCCGCTTTAATCAGGGCTCGTCTATTTCACTAGGAACCTTGCTTAACTACGGTCAGGGTCAAAGTCAGCTTTTCCCGACCGTTGCATCGTTACTACAAACAACCACAATCGTCGGCGGCACGGTATTTTTTACCACGTCCTATCGCTACTAGGCACTCGCTCCTGACAAGAACCATCGTCACCGCTGCCGACACGGCTCAATGCCGCTCAGGGCGGTGATGACGGGATAGCCCTATTGCACCGCCGAGCGAATGCAATAAAATATTACCGGAGGCTAAGTCATTTTAAACTCCAATTTCTGGCGCACATTTGCCTTGCCGCTGCTGATGCTAACCGCCTGCAACACGATGCCAACGGATGGCGATTTTCGCGCCCGTGCCTCCGATTTACTTAAAACGGCCGACAATGCCGCCGATGTGGATGCTGAAATCCGCTTCGGCCGCGAAGTTGCCGCACGCTACTTGGGTGTCGTCGATGCTGTCGATAACAACGAACTGCAACGTTACGTCAGTACCTTAGGCGGCTATTTGGCACAATATTCCGGACGTAGCGAGCTCGTTTTTCACTTTCGAGTGGTCGATTCGCCGACTATTAACGCCTATGCGATGCCGGGTGGTTATATTTTCTTAACCTCAGGTACTTTAGCCCTAATGCGCAACGAGGCCGAATTGGCCGGTGTCCTAGCCCATGAAATTGCCCATGTACGAGAAAAACACATCGTCAAGGCGCTCAATATTCGCGGGCTGGGCTCCGGCGCCACGCTTTCTCAGCTCGCCTCCGGTGCCAGTGATGCCTTTCGTGTCGCGCTGGATCAGGCGACTGATGCGGCCTTGGGTATTTTACAGGCCGATGGCCTGCAGCAGGATGACGAGTTCAGCGCCGATGAAATTGGTCTGTTTATTATGGTCCAAGCCGGTTATAACCCGGATGCCTATTCCGAGTTTCTGGCGCGGGTCAGTCAGGCTGCCGGCAGCGACCGGGCTCAGATGTCTCAGACCCATCCGTCCTTTGTGGATCGGCTAGACAAAATCGAGGTCATTAAAATCACCCATGGTCTTAATGACCTCGATTATGCTCTACTGGTGAACAGATTTAAGGCCTTTAACCCGTGAACGCTCCGTTGCGGTCGGCCCTAGGAAGGAAATCCATGACCCGTCAAGTGCTAGCGCTGTTGGCGCTCTATATTGCACCGCTCAGTCTGTACGCGAATCCGAATCACAATATCAATCAGGTAGTCGGTGACCGCGCCTTGGGCATGGCGGGTGCCTATGCCGCGATTTCCGACGATCCGGCCGGTATGTATTACAACCCGGCTGGTATTGCTTACAGTCGCAGCGCCAATATTTCGGCCAACGTCAACACCGTGCAATCGCTCAACATTACCTACCAGGACGCCTTGGCCGAAGAATTCGATTACAATCGCAACAGCTTCCAGGTCTTGCCCAATTTCTTTGGTGTGGTGCAGCCTTTGGGGGGGTGGATGGTTGGCTTCTCCTCGTCGATCGTCGATTCGGCGCAAGAAAATCAGGACCAGAGTTTTCTCGCCTTTGACCATATTGAAAGTTTAATCCTCAATATTAGCAATCTCGATACGGTCTATAATGTGGGGCCAACGGTCGCCAAGAAACTTAACGATGATCTGTCCATCGGTCTATCGCTGCATTTCCATTATCGGCGGGCCGAATTTGTTAATAACCAGTTTGTTAAGTACAACGCTACCGACGAGAATAATCGGGATACCCAGTGGGTTAATTATTATCGCAAGTTGAGCGAGCAGGGTGTTCGCCCCAAGCTGGGGATTCAGTGGTCGCCCCTGCCGCATTGGTCGCTGGGTCTGATGGTTGATAAGACCTTCTTGGTTAGCGCCACCGAAACTCGGCAGCTGGCCCGATGTGTAACCGATAGCACTGCTGTTGGCTGTTTAACGGAGCAGGTGCCGGAGATTATTACTTATCAGGATACCCGAACTTACCCATGGCAAGTGCGCACGGGTATTGCTTGGTTCCCGAGCAGTGTATTGCTGATCAGTGCCGATGCTATCTATAGCACGAGCTCAGCAGCCATTGGTGGCTTTAGCGGCCGAGAGCCGACGCTCGATGGAGCAGTGGGCCTGGAGTGGTATTGGACACCGCGCTGGGCCCTGCGCGCTGGACTCTACACCGCCTTCGCCAGCACACCAGAGGTGGATCCAACCCGTTCAGGTCAAGTTCAAGAAGCTCATATTGATATCTATGGCGTGACCAGTAGCATTACCCGCTTTAACGAGGGTTCGGCCATATCCATAGGCCTAATGGGCAATTATGGCAATGGCGATAGCCAGATCGTAGAGGATTCGACTACGATCCAGCAAACCACGATCTTGGGCATGACGGCCTTTTTCACCACCTCCTATCGATACTGATGCCCATGAATGTCCAGCCGCGCCAGAAACCCGAGCCAATTTACGCCCATCCCAACCTATACCAGGTGGTCAATGTCCAAAACAGTTTGCGCCTGCAACGCATTGAGACCAGTCTACGCAATGAATTTGCCGCCGGTGGGGCCGGTGAGTTATCACCGATCGATGTCTGGCCGCAGCTCTGGCTAGTGAACGAATGGGATCGCGATGCAGCGCAGCGGCTGATTCAGGAGGCCACCGCCACAGACGTGGAGGAGTGGTTTTGTGGCGCGTGCGGCGAACAGAATGGTGGCGCGTTTGAACTGTGTTGGTCTTGTCGCCACGAACGCTCAGCGCCTTAGTAACGCAAACCAGCGAGTGAAATTGAGCACACCCAAGAGTGCCTGGGCGACATAGGTCAGGGCGCAGGCGAGCAGAATGGTGCGCACCTTTTTCATATCCCGGTTCGAGACATAGTTGCCCTCGCTCAGGATCGGCAGGGCCCGGCCGAATGAGGCGTCGAACTCGACGGGCAGGGTGACAAAATGAATAATGGTCGATAAGAACATTGAACCGATAAAAAAAACCAATACCAGTCGTGCCACGGGGGCCAGCCCGGGCACCATGGCCAGCAGCGGAATTACAAACACCGCCAAGCCGGCCAAGCGCTGTATCTTTACAGCTTGCTTCGCCAGTATCGTGCGAGTGCTCAGCGCCCGATAGGCTTTGGCATGCTGCAAGGCGTGGCCGAACTCGTGCGCCGCAGTGGCGATCGCGGTTAGACTCTTCTGGTTCATGACCGCATCGGTCAGGCGGACGGTTTTGCTCTCCGGGTCATAGTGGTCACCCAGTTCGGTTAGCTCCAACGACACCTCGCTCAGCTCAAAACGCTTGATCAGATGCGTGGCCAGTTCACCGCCGGTCCCGGACAGATCATCGCGCACCCGACTGTTGCGCGCCAAAACCCGCTTCACCCACAGGCCCGGCCCAACCAATAGGCCTAGGACCAGCACAACTAACAGGATAATCGGCATACTCAGGCCTCCGCGAGACGTTGTTGTATCGAGCGCAGAATCCCCGCGCTGTCTAGGCCCACGGCCGCCAACATGCGCTGCGGTGGCGCGTGGTCGGTGTAGGCATCGGGCAAGCCGAGCTGCAAACAATGGCACAGGATGCGCTCGGCGCTGAGCACCTCGGTGATGGCCGATCCGGCGCCGCCCATAATGGTGTTTTCTTCTACTGTGACGATCAGTTCATGCTGCTGAGCGGCCAAGATAATCGCCGCCCGATCGATTGGCTTGATGAAGCGCATGTTAATCAGCGTAGCATCGAGTTGTTCGGCCACCGCCATGCAGGGTGCCACCATGCTACCAAAGGCGAGGATGGCGACCTGATGGCCCTGGCGTAATGTCTCAGACTGTCCGATGGGCAGGCAGGTTAGGTCGTTGGCAATCTCAACTCCGGGACCGGTACCGCGTGGGTAGCGCACCGACGCCGGACCCGGGTGCATAAAGCCGGTGCTGAGCATCTGTCGGCACTCGGCCTCGTCTTTCGGGGCCATGACCACCATATTGGGCACGCAGCGTAGGAAGGTATAGTCAAAGCTGCCGGCGTGCGTCGGGCCGTCTTCACCGACCAAGCCGGCCCGATCGATGGCGAAGAGGATATTCAGGTTTTGTAGGGCAACATCGTGGATCAGCTGGTCGTAGGCGCGTTGTAAGAAGGTTGAGTAGATCGCCACCACCGGCTTTAGGCCGGCGCAGGCCATGCCGGCGGCAACCGTCACCGCGTGTTGCTCGGCGATCGCGACATCGTGATAGCGCTCGGGATAGCGCGCCGAAAAGGCCACCATATCGGAGCCTTCGCGCATGGCTGGGGTAATGCCGACCAGGTGCTTATCGTGCGCGGCCATATCGCACAGCCATTGGCCAAAGACACTGGAATATTTGGGTTTAGTCGGCCCTTTGACGACATCGGCGGGTGCTTGGCGCTCAATCTTATTGATGGCGTGATATTTGATCGGTTCATTTTCCGCCGGTAAGAAGCCCTTACCCTTCTGGGTCGCGACGTGCAAAAACTGCGGTCCCTTAAAAGTCTTGATATTGCTCAGGGTCTGCACCAGCTCGATCACATCGTGGCCATCGACCGGACCAACATAGTTAAAGCCGAGTTCTTCAAACAGGGTGCCGGGTGCGACCATGCCCTTCATATGCTCCTCGGCTTTGCGGGCGAACTCCAGCATCGGCGGCAGATTTTTCAGTACCTTCTTGCTGTTCTCGCGCAGATGAGAGTAAGTCTTGGAGGAGAATACGCGTGAGAAGGCGCGATTTAGGGCACCGACGTTTTCGGAGATCGACATATCGTTGTCGTTCAATACCACCAGAATGTTGGCGCCATCGTGGCCGGCGTGATTGAGTGCCTCGAAGGCCATGCCGGCGGTGATGGCGCCATCGCCGATTACCGCAATCGCCTGTTGGTCCCGACCCTGTAAACGATCGGCAATGGCCATGCCAAGCGCGGCAGAAATGGAGGTGCTGGAATGGCCGACACCGAAGGTGTCATAGTCACTTTCGGCACGGTGCGGGAAGGCATGCAGGCCGCCTTCCTGGCGGATGGTTGGCAAGCGCTCGCGGCGCCCGGTCAAGATCTTATGCGGGTAGGCCTGATGGCCGACATCCCAAACCAATTTTTGCGCCGGCGTGTCGTAGACATAGTGCAGGGCAATGGTCAGCTCAACGACGCCCAGACCGGCGCCAAAATGGCCGCCGGATTGACCGACGCTGTAAAGCAAAAAGGCACGCAGCTCATCGGCCAGGAGCGGTAACTGATGCACAGCCAGCTGCTTTAGATCGGCGGGGCTGTCGATCGTATCGAGCAACTCGGTGGTTGGGCGAACTTTCGGAATGTGGTCAAAAACCTTCATCTATTACCCTGATTTTACAGAAAACCGCCTACGGCGCAGCGCCCAGAGCGGACTGCGGCTAGTGTACCCAAAAGAATCGCCGATGGGAGTGCCTATTGTCTTATTTCTGCCATCCAAGATGGTTTGACCGGCGTATGTTAGACTATTCTTAAATTTTTTTTGGAGTTTGTATGTCTATTCGCTGGCGTCGTTGGTTATATCCCTTGCTGGTTTTGATCGTTGGCGCCGCCGTGGGCAGTTGGTTGATGTCTAATCCGGTCGCCCGCGCGGGTAAACCAGAGGCCGGCGTGGTTGTGGACCCCTTGCTCGATGCCCCAACGGTGGCGGCGCTAGCGCCGTTGTCTCAATCTTATGCTCCGCAGATGCAACTCTACAGTCAGTTGCAGAGTCGCCAGCAGGTCTCGGTAACCAGTCCGGCCAGTGCCGATGTGTTGGCAGTTCGGGTCCAAGAAGGCGATAGCGTTGAGGCTGGCGCGGTTTTAATCGAATTAGACACCCGCGCCCTGACCCGTCAGGTTGATCAATTAGCAGCACGTCGCCAAGATTTAAATGCTCGGCGCGCGCTCGAGGCGCAGCAGCATGACAGCAATAAGAAGGCCCTGGACATCGAACGCAATCTGGTCGCCATCGCGCGACGCAGCGTCGAACGCTTGACCGACCTGAAGGCTCGTAATCTGACGTCCTCATCTGAAATGGAAGTAGTCGAACGCACCTATCAAAACCAACTCTTAGCACTGCAGAATCGTGAGCTGGCAATAGCACGATTCCGCTTAGTGGATCAGCAGTATCAGGCACAGGGTGTCGATTTGGACAGTCAACTCGATCAGGCCAAACAAGCCCTGGCCGAGGCGACCATCAGCGCTCCTTTTGCCGGTCGCGTCTCGCGCGTGCTGGTTCAGGTCGGTGCGCAGGTCCAGTCTGGCGCAGCGTTACTGACCCTAGTGGACCCCGATCAGCAGCAGCTCGTTGCGTGGGCCGCGGCGAGCAGCTTGGCCGGCGTGGATTTGTTAAGCGGACTCAGCGGCAACCTGGCACTGGACGCCCAACTGGGTAACCAAGCCGACATTCAGACCGTCGGTGTGGCGCTGTCCTATGTTGATCCTGCCTCAGATGGCGGCAGCCTGCGGTTGTTTTTCGCCACTGACCCGGGGGCTAATACCTTAGTGCTCAATCGCTATTATCGACTGTGGATCGATCTGCCGCGAGTGGAAGCTTTCGCCGTGCCGCAAACCTCGGTCTACAGTGATCAATATGTTTATCGAGTCGAGAACGATGCCTTGGTTCGGGTGCCGGTCCAGATGGTCGGCGATCGCTTGCAGGATGGTGAGCTCTGGCGCTTGGTCACCGGTGACCTTGACGGTAGCAAGGTATTAGCAACCCGATTGCAAGAAGCCGCCCAAGGGTTGGCGGTGCGTGTTGCTAGCACACCCAACTCGCTTGTTTTGCGCTAGGAGAATTCGATGACCGGAATCATAAGCGCTTTTGCCAAGCATCGGATCGCCCCGAATGCGATGATGTTTATCGTTATCTTTCTCGGCCTGATTGGCCTGGATCGGCTCAATACCCAGTTTTTACCCGACTTCGATCTTAATTTGGTGCGGGTCAGTACGCCTTGGCCGGGTGCCAGTGCTGAAGATGTTCAAGAGGGTCTCTCTATCCCGGTCGAACGCGCCATTCTTGGTCTGACCGACGTCAAGCGGGTCACCACGACCAGCATCGAGGGGCGGGCAGAGATGACCGTGACGCTAAACGATTCGGCCGCTCCGATCGAGCAGGTCATGAGCGATATCGAGAGCGTCATTGCCGCTCTGTCGCTGCCCGATGGCGCCGACGACACGGTGGTCGATGCCGTAGTGGTCTTCGACCCAGTCGCCGATGTCCTGATCTACGGGGATCTGACACTTGAGGAGTTGGAACTGCTCAGCGACCGGGCTGAAAAAAGCCTCAAGGCGTCAGGGATTCGCCAAGTGGTGGTCAGTGGCCTACCGGAGCGGCGCATTGAAGCGGAGTTAACGATCAATGACTATCTCAGTGTCGGGGTTGGTCTGGACCAGATCGGCGAGCAGTTTGCTCGCTCGAACATCAATGCCCCAGCCGGCATTACCGGAGCCGACGCGGTAACCACGCAGATTCGCGTGCGTAATGCCGAACAGACGGCCACTAATTTAGCCCGACAGAGCGTCACGCTTAATGACCAACTGTTGAGTCTCGACCAGATCGCCGACGTGTCGAGTCTTCGCGATGACAGTCAGAGCCTGATTTTTTATCAAGATTTGCCTGCCTTGAAGCTCAGCCTGAGCCGTTCCGGTGAACAGGATACGCTGGAAATGGCCGATGCATTGGCCGCCTGGCAGACCGATTTCGCCGAACAATTGCCCGGCGGAGCCCAGATCCTGGTCTACAACGAGACCTATAAGTTTGTTCAATCGCGAGTCAGTATTATCGTCAATAACGGCCTGAGTGGGCTGGTATTGGTCTTGATAGTGTTATTTATCTTTCTCAATCATCGACTGGCTTGGTGGGTCGCCGTTGGCGTGCCGGTGTCCTTTTTAGCAACCTTTATGTTCCTGGAATTGTCCGGCAATTCAATCAATGTGATCAGCCTGCTTGGATTTCTGATTGCGCTCGGGGTGATCGTCGATGACGCCATCGTGGTGGGGGAAAACGCTTACGCCAATATGGCCAATGGCGATGAGCCAGAGGCGGCGGCGATAAAAGCGGCGAAACGCATGTTGCCGGCGGTGGTTGCCTCATCGGTGACTACCATCGCGGCCTTCCTGCCGTTGTTGCTGGTCGGCGGGCCATCGGGCGCGTTCACCAAGGGTGTCCCGATTGTTGTGATTATGGCCATACTCGCGTCGCTGATCGAATGTTTTCTGATCTTACCGGGCCATTTGGCGCACAGCTTTAAGAAGGGCCAAGCCAGAACGCCGAGCCGCTGGCGGCAAGCTTTTGAACGCGGTTTTGACGCCTTTCGTCAGAAGGGTGTACGCCGTGTGGTGACTTGGGCTGTCGATTATCGCGCGACTACTTTCACGCTGGTGATCATGGCCTTAGTGCTGTCGATCATGCTGGTCGTGTCTGGGCGGGTCAAATTCGTCTTCTTCCCCGCCATTCAAGCCCCTCAGGTGCAGTTGCAGGCGGAGTTTGCCGAAGGTACCCCGCAAGCGACCATAGAGGCTTTCTTGATTGATATGGAGCAAGCCTTGTTGAGCGTCGAACGCGATGCTGGCGAGCCTCTGGTATCGACCATCATCCGTGAATTGCAGGCCGGCTCAGCGCAACGCGGCGAGCTCTTTGTTCAGCTCGATGCCGGTACCGATCGCGGTCTGTCCAATACCCAGATCATCAGCGCCTGGCGGGCCAAGGTCACGCCACCGGCTGGCTTGGTAAAGCTTAGCTTTGTGGAAGGTCAACAAGGTCCCTCTACCAACGGCGTGAGTGTGCGTTTAATCTCCGAAGACCTAGCCCAATTGCAGGGTGCCAGTCAGTTGCTCAAGATGGAGTTAGCGGAAATGACCGGTCTGCTCGATATTCGCGATGACCTGCCCTTAGGCGCGGAACAAATAAATTTGAAGCTGACGGCAGATGCCCAGGCTTTGGGGCTCACCCCAACCATGCTGGCCCGCTCATTGCGTGAATTTGTCGACGGCTATGAAGTACAAAGTCTGCAGGTCGAGGGCGAGGAGTTGTCGCTGGTGTTGCGTATCCGTGAGACCGATGTCGACAGTTGGTTTGCCTTAGCGCAATTACCAATCGCCTTGGGCAATGGTGCTTTTCGGCCGCTCGCGGCCTTGGCCAGCCCGAGCTCTGAGCGAGCCATTCAACAACTTAGCCGAGTCGATGGCGAGCTGTCAGCGGTCATTACCGCCCAGTTGGCCAACCGAGGCGTTAACCTGACTGAAATCAATCAGGCGATCGATCAAGACATGCGTGCCCAACTGAGTAATGCCTTTCCCAATGTTCGCCTCGATGTAGAGGGCGATCAAGCGTCTCAGGCGGAATTCTTTGCCGACGTTAAGACCGGCGGACTGTTCGGTCTAGCGCTGATCTTTATCACCCTAGCTTGGGTGTTTGAGAGCTGGACCTGGCCCTTTGCCGTGATCAGTGCGATTCCATTCGCCCTGACCGGTGCCATCGTAGGCCACTGGGTGTTGGATCTGGATCTGAGTGTGTTAAGTATCTACGGGCTATTCGGTTTATCGGGGATTGTGATCAATGATTCCATTGTTCTAGTTAGTTTCTATCGAGAATTGCGTAGCCAAGGCATGCCGATGCGCGAGGCGGTCATCGAGGCCAGTGTGCAGCGTTTCCGCGCCGTTCTGCTGACCACGCTGACCACCGTGGGCGGCCTAACACCATTGATGTTCGAAACCTCGTTCGATGCTCAATTTTTGATTCCCCTAGCGGCCGGCATCGCTTTCGGTCTGATGTATGGCATCGTGCTGATTCTGCTCTTCGTGCCCGCCATGCTACTGTCGTTGGAGAATTTTTTGGCCCGGTTCAATACCCCGACAGATCGCTCGTTAGCTGAACCGGTGTTGGCAGCGATAGAGCCATAGCCAGGTGTCGGTCTCGGACCAGGGTCGCTTTTACCGCAACGGTCAGGATCATCGTGGTGGGTGGCTGGTCAGCTTCGCTGATGTTCACCAAAGCTTTGGCTTTAATGGGGTGCGCATTGGCCGCTGGGTAACGGCCGAGGAAAAGGCCGTCTCGGCGCCGCTCTTTTACGATGCGTTGGCCGATCTGATGAGCATTTTGGCAGCCCCGGCAATCCTCATATCATTGCGTGGAACTCTTTCATTGGAATATGGTACCGGCGGTCAATGGGGCGTCGCGGCCCATTACACTCCGGCCATGCGCGCCTTTGCGCTGGCCAAAAATGCCGGTCCCGGCAGTATAGCTCATGAGTGGTTCCATGCCTTCGATCACTATATAGCGGGCAAAAGCATCATCGACCCGGCGCCGTTGGACTTCGCCTCCAGCGCATGGACTAACCAACGGCCAACCATCGATCACCCGCTCAACCAATTGTTATTTGCTTGCTTCGAGAAGATTTTTTACCAACCGGACAGCCGAGTAGCCAGTCCGTTGCTGCTCGCGGCCCAACAGGCCGATCGACGTGCCGGTCGACGCTACTACAGCTTGCCAGCGGAAATGTGCGCGCGCGCCTTCGAAGCCTTTGTGCAGGACGCCGCGATTAAAAACACCTATCTGGTCAAGGGCACCCGTCAATCTGCGGAGGCAGAGCTTGGTCTGTACCCTAAGGCCACGCAACGCAGCGAGGTTAATCGAGCCTTTGCCAGCTATTTCAGCACCCTGGGGGCTCTGCTACACAAGTCCCCACAGGGCTCAAGCGCGGGCTAGAGAACCAGCCAGTCACGTCGATTTTGAATTCATCATCGGTTTGACCTACTCTTCGAGCAAGGCAGGTCAACAAGCTTATCAGTGCGCCTGACGAAAAGAAGCCGGAGCTCGTTGGCTGCGGCGCAGCGGTCTAATGGGAGTGCGCCTCGATGCGGATGAAGATAATTTTTGGCTTTGTAATACTTGGGCTGATCCAGCCCGCGGCGATAGCGCTTGCCAGTGACGAAGTGATAAATGTGCACTACCACGATCGGCCTCCCTATGCCGTCTCGACCCCGTCCGGAATGGTCAGTGGCTTAACGGCCAGTCCGGTCGTCAAGGCCTTCAGTCAGGCGGGTGTTCAAGTTGCTTGGATCCAAACGCCATCGAACCGGCAGCTGCGGCTGGTGCAGGGTAATAGCGCCAATGATTGCGTGCTCGGTTGGTTTAAAAACGCTGAGCGGGAACAGTTTGCCCGCTTCAGCCAGCCGATCTATAGAGATAAGCCGCAGCGGGTCATCGCCCTAGAGTCGAATCGCCGAGTCACCAAGGGCACTAGCCTGAGTGCACTGCTTAGGGATCAGTCGTTAAAGCTATTGGTTAAGTCCGGCTATTCCTATGGACCGGTGGTTGATCAATTGCTGGTGAAACTTAAGCCCCAAACCACCGTGGTCACCGGTGATAACCTCAGCATGCTGCGCATGCTCAATGCCGGTCGGGTGGATTATTTTTTTGCCGCAGTGGAGGAAATTGACTATTTGATTGGCATCAATGATTTCGCTCGGGCCGATTATCAGTTCCTACCCTTTGTAGAGTTGGCGCAAGGCACCAATCGGCACCTAATGTGCAGTCGGCGGGTGAGCGATGCCCTGCTCGATCGCTTCAACGCTCATTTGCCTCAGTATTAAGCCCCAAGGGTTCACGCCCAAGTCTTAACGCCAGGACCGGGTTTTATTGAGCGCTTCCTTGGCCAGAAAGGCATCCGCCAGATCAACCTGATAGTGGTTGGCGATGGCACAGACAAAGATAAACACATCGGCCAACTCGGCATCGATGCTGCCGACCTGCGAATTGGGGTCCATGGCCAAGCCTTCCCGTTGGCGCACCGCCTTAAACAACTCGCCCACCTCTTCGCCGAGCATCAGGCATTTATCGCGGCCCGTTTGCTGGTCGAAGCCGCGTTCAACTTCCAGCTCGGCAACATAGCGTTGAAAATCGGCCAGCTGGGGCTGGGGGGCTAGTTCGGGCATAGGTTAGAGACTCCGCTAGGGGTGAATGGTTGGCTTAATAATCGCGTTGGATCACGTACTCGGCCAATTGACCCATTAGGCTCTGTGAGTCCAAACCAACGCGTGCGAGTGCCGCTAAGGCCAAACGGCCTTGCTCATCGGCCTGCTGGCGTGCACCGTCAAGTCCGAGCAAACTCACGTAGGTGGCCTTATCCGAGGCCAAATCACTGCCGCTCGGTTTACCCAACACTAGGGTGGAGGCGGTCACATCAAGAATGTCATCGGTGATTTGAAACGCCAAACCTAAGGCATGACCGTAATCATCCAAGGCTTGGAGCAGGGCTGGATCGGCTTGGCTGTGGCACAGTGCGCCCAGACGCAAGGCGGCCTGAATCAGTGCACCAGTTTTAAGGGTATGCAGCGTCTCCAGTTGTTCGAGGGTCAGTTTTTGCTGTTCCGACTGTAAATCGATCATTTGCCCACCGACCATACCATTGGCACCGGCTGCGCGACTTAATTGGGCAATCATCTGGCGAGCTTGTCGGTCGGTCAAATGTTCGTCGTCGGCTAGGATGGCGAATGCTTCCGATTGCAGAGCATCACCGGCCAATATCGCTGTGGCCTCGTCGAAGGCCTTGTGATTGGTGGCCTTACCGCGGCGCAAATCGTCGTTGTCCATGGCCGGCAGATCATCGTGCACCAGGCTGTAAACATGCACCATCTCCAACGCCATGGCCGGCACGAGCCAGTCTTGGGTGTCATTGCCCGCCGCGAGGGCAGCGGCGCGCACCAGGGCTGGCCGCAGTCGCTTACCGCCATTGAGTAGGGAATAATGTATTGCGGTGCGCAGTCGTTCACTGCGTGGTGCTGCAAAACTGGCTAACAGTCGCTCTTCCAGTTGGCTACGGGTATCGCTTAAAAAATCTTCGAGGTTCATTCACGACCCTGTTCAGGCAAGGGCTGGAGGGTCTGTTGGCCGCTTTTGGTCATTAGGATCTGTACCTTCTGCTCAGCCGTCGCGAGCGATTCTTGGCAATCTCGCGTTAACTTTATACCCTGTTCAAAGGCATCCATAGCCTCGTCCAGGCTCAATTGCCCTGATTCTAGCCGCTCTACCAAGGATTCCAAGGTGCTTAGCTTGTCTTCAAAGGCCGGAGTTTTCTTGCTCGCCATGGTATTTCCTCAATAATGATTGTACTAAAGGTAACGATTTGAAAAATAGGGGTCAATATATCCTTTTCCAAGCCGATAGATATACGGCAATAGGGATGTATTATGGCCCGTGTTCGCTCCGGTCGCTCGACACCATTCGAGCATTCGTCGCATAATGGTGACTATGCCGAAAAGGGCTTGGTCTTAGTGTTAAAATGACCCAGTAGGTTGAAAACCGTTCAGGTCAAAAAATTTTATAAAGGGGTAATTTGTGGATATAGCCATGCTGGTTGGGTTAGTCGGCGCCGTAGGTATGATCCTAATGGCAATGTTGCTCGGTGGTAGCCTAACCATATTCATTAACATACCGTCGGTCCTGATCGTATTCGCCGGTAGTACCTTTGTGGCCATGTCAAAAATGACCCTTGAGCAGTTCCTCGGTGTCGGCAAGGTCGTCGGTAAGGCCTTTGCCTTTAAGATGGCCAAGCCCGAAGATATGATTGCCGAGATTGTAGAGCTCGCTGATGGAGCCCGTAAAGGCGGCCTGCTGTCCTTGGAAGGCAAGGAAACCTCGAGTGACTTCTTGTCCAAGGGCATTCAGTTATTGGTCGACGGCCACGATCCTGAAGTGGTCAATGCCTTGCTCAGGAAGGATGTCAGCATGACCACCACCCGGCATGCTGACGGTGGGTTATTTTTCCGAGCGCTCGCCGATGTTGGCCCCGCCATGGGTATGATCGGCACCCTGATTGGCCTAGTGGGCATGTTGGCCAACATGGACGACCCGAAAACCATTGGCCCAGCCATGGCGGTGGCACTTCTGACTACCCTGTACGGATCATTCTTGGCCACGGTGGTTGCCATTCCGATTGCGGACAAGTTGGCGGTTCGCGCCACGCAGGAAGAAATTATCCAGAAAATGGCCATCGATGGGATATTGGCGATTCAGGCGGGTCAAAACCCCCGTATTGTCGAAACGATGTTAAACAGTTATTTGCCAGCCAATATACGCGTTGGCGGTTAGTGAAAGGTAGTTAGTAGACTATGGATGATGATGAAGAAGACGATTGTCCCGAATGTGTTCCCGGCCTACCCGCATGGATGGGCACCTTTTCGGATCTGATGGCCCTGCTGATGTGCTTTTTTGTGCTGTTGCTGTCCTTCTCCGAAATGGATGCCTTAAAATTTAAGCGTCTAGCGGGTTCGTTGCGCAACGCCTTCGGTGTGCAGACTCAGATTTACGCCGATGCTATCCCTAAGGGGACCAGTATTATTGCGCAAAATTTCAGTCCTGGTCGCCCAGATCCGACGCCGTTGAGCGTGATCAAGCAGGATACAGTGGACGATCTTAAGGATTCATTGGAGACGCTGTGCCAAGACACTTTTACTATGCAGGAAAAGCGGCAGGGTGAAGACGGCGGTCTGACCCGTGAGATAATGATGCCCGATGCCGTCACCGAAAAAATCGCCGAACAAATGGCCCAGGCCTTGGCTGAGGAAATTGCTGAAGGCATGCTGCAAATAGAAGCGGTCAATCAGACCATTGTTATTCGCGTTAAGGAGCAGAGCTTTGGCGCGGGCAGTGACTATGTGGCCGATCAATTCTTACCCGTATTGGATAAGGTGCGCAGCCTGTTGGTGACCACACCCGGCGAGATTCTGGTCGAGGGTCATACCGATGACCGGCCTATCGCCACCAGTCGGTTTCGCAATAATTGGCTGTTGAGTGCTTCTCGAGCCTTGGCCGTGGCGGAATATTTGTTTATTGCACCGGAACTGTCGGAGAACCGCTTTACCATCGTCGGCCATGGGGCCAGTAAACCCTTGGCGCTAAATGATACCCGGGAAGGGCGGTCGCAAAACCGACGAGTGGAAATTTTGATCAGGCGCACCAATCCTGAATACGACAAGCCCATTATACCTGTGCAAGAACAGGGCGAGGACGTGGACGGTGGTGACCCGGCATCCTTTGGCTTGACTCCGGATGAGATCTTTTAACGGCTCACCGGCCGCCTCACCGAGCAATCGCCCTCGAGCGGTTGTTCGGTGAGCGGCTGCACTGCTCTAGTCGTTGCCGTCGGCCGAGTCTGGCCCATCAGCTTGACTGACCGTGTTTGACTCGGTAACGGCGCCTGTGGAGACCCCAACCAACTCATCTCGCAAGGTCTCTAGCTCTTCGCGCACCAATGCCTCATCTTCAGCCAATCGAGTGCGTTTGGCTTCCTCTTTGCCCTGCTCGCTACACAGCTTTGCAGCCTCGTCCCATTTCAATGCCGTGATTAACTCGATGGCCAGCGCTTGCTGAACGTCCGGTTCGGTCAATTCATTCTGCTTGTCGATGATCTTATCGAGCTGGTTATTGAGTTTGAGCATTTGCTTGGAAATATCACCAGCCATCTTCGCAATCACCTCATAATTATATGTCATTAGTACCTCGGTCTCAGTGCAGTGTCTGTTTTCGAAATGTCTTGGGTCTGTATGAATATACAGTACTGCCCGTAGTCAGCGCAACCCATCCTAGCGTCGTTCGGCGCTAGAATAGCATCCGCAAACCTATATCTGGGGCAGGGGTAGATTGGTTTTAATTTCGCCAAATCGATTTAAACAACCCTCCCGAGCTCATAAAAATCTGGTCTTATTAGCGGGTGGCAAACACCACCGCTGGCCTACAGTTGGTAAAAAAGGATATACAGCGGTGTTTAATACTGACTAGGATGAGAGGATTTAGGAATGAGATTTGTTAAATATATAGCGTTAGTTTGGCTGTCGTTGTTAGCCATCTCCGCCCAGGCCGCGCAAATTGAATTGAATAAGGTCGATAGTCGATTGCATTCAAAATATGGCTTTAGGTGGCAAGGTATTAATATTGAAGCGGTTGTGGAAAACCTAGCCTATGAGAAAAAAGTACAGCTGATGTACCGCGACGATGACGGTGAATGGGCGACCGAAGATCTGAGCTATTCCGGTTCAATAGGGGATGGCTTGGAAACCTGGTCGTTGTGGATTAATCGCAACATAACTGGCCCTTATGCAGAGGGTGAGGCCTTGGATCTGGAGTTTGTATTGCGCTACGAAGTTGACGGCGCGGTCTACTGGGATAATAACCTGACCCGAAACTATTTTATTCCGGCCGGATCAGGTGAATACACGCCCAAGCCGTTATTGGTCGATACGGCCGTTTCTCGGGCACCCTATGACTACGACTACAATGGCAACACCGGTCATGTAAACGGCTATCTTAGTATCGATGTGATGCTGCAAAACTATGCCATGTATAAGGATGTCGAAATTCACTACTCCTATGATAACTGGCAGACCACCCATATCGGCAATGCCAGCTTCGTCTCGGGCCGTTATAAGGGCTATTCTTGGGTGAGCTATCCAAATGCCAATGATGTTGAGGTGTGGAACTTTTACAGCGCCGGACCGGAAGCTCAGAGTGACGCCGAGTCGCTTCAGTTTGCGGTTAAATACAGCGTCGACGGTCAAGTTTATTGGGACAATAATTATGGTCAAAATTACAGCCTAACCACTGTGCGCTAATTTAGATCCGGACGGGCGGCCCATTGTCGCGCGTCCGCTTTCTAGCCAGGGCGAACTGCTAGTCTTATGTCCTCGCTCCGATACTTCTATACAGTCCATTTCTTTTTGATAATAATGTTAATTTAAATATAAACTTAGTTCGAAAAACTAAAATATTTTTACTGACATTCCTACCGTTTTGATAAAAGATAGTCGATTAATCAACGTTAAACCTCGACGCTGTGGCTATGCTAATTACATGAAGATTAAAAATAATTTCCTCGAGCAACATGCAATTCTCTCGTCCAAGCTGCGCTGCCCGACCCGCCCTCAACATCTAATTGCCCGAAATCGGCTGCTCATGAGGCTGGATGAAAATCAAACCAATGCCCTGACTCTTATTCAAGCGCCCGCTGGTTTTGGCAAAACAACCCTGCTTGGAAGTTGGTTTGAACAACAGGAAAACCAGAAGGGCTGGTTTACCGCTGATGAATTGGATAACGATTTCCCCCGCTTTGTAACTTATCTATTTGCCCTGCTTGCGCAGATGCCCGATAAAAAGGTGGCCCGATTCTGCTCCGACACGACGAAAATAAACTCCACAAATCTTCTTCAGATTGTCGAATTCTTTTGTCAACAGCTACGTCATTTCTGCCGGCCCCCTTTGCTAGTGATCGATGATTGGCACTGTATCTCTGAACCCCTAATTGTGGAATTGCTGGCCAAAATCCTCGAGCGTGCACACGACAAGATGCATCTGGTGGTCGCATCGCGGTTACCTATTTTGGGTTTGTCCTGTGTGCTTAAGGCGGACTATAAGTTTTGTGAATTATCCATGGAAGATTTGAAGTTTACCGAGCAAGAGACCAGCGCTTTTTTCGATGACCTAAGTGTTCGCCATTATATCCACCAGGACAAACAGTTGCTGCAGGAAGTTGATGGTTGGGTCGCAGCCTTGCAGTTGATTCGCATCTCCCACCTGTCTGAGCCGTCATGGCAACCGAGTCTGGACTTGCAGCAACGGCGCATGATTGGAGATTATCTGCTGGAAGAAATTATCAGCACGCTCGACCAGCCAACACTGGTCTTCTTGGCTGCTACCTCCATTTGCCGGCGGTTTAATTTAGAGTTGGCCCAGGCATTAACGAGTCTTACATCGGCCGGTCCAATTCTGGAACACTTGCAGCAGCGACAGCTGTTTGTCACCACGACCGGTCGGAAAGACGTTTGGTATCGCTATCACAGTATTTTTCGCGCCGCGGTCATTAAACATTGCCAAGCTTGCTTGCCATTGGGGTTGTCGGCGTTAAATTTAATCGCCGCTCAGTGGTGGTTGGAACGCGGCTACTATCTGGAATCGGCCGATCATTTTATTGCTTCGGGCGACCGTGATGCCCTGATTGTCTTTATCGTCAACTGGGGTTGGGAGCTTTATCGCAAGGGCCAGTACCCAGTTTTGAACCACTGCTTTGACGCGCTGAGCTGGGAACAGATCATTGCCCAGCCATACTTGACCCTGACCTTTGCCTGGTTGTCATTGGTTAATGAACGCACTGGGCTTGCCAGCGCCGTGGTCAACGAGGGCGAGCAGATTTTCTTGGCAAATGGTGAGCTGACGCCCACCATTTATTCGGGTTTGGCCGGTGTTAAGGCGGCCATTGCGGCCATCCAAGAAGACTATGGCGAGGCCATTCAATGGGGTCAAGCGGCCATTATCCAGGCAGACGATAAACAGCTGCAATGGGAGCGATGTCAGGCTTATCTGGCCCTAGCAGAAGCCTACTTTAACAATTGTGATTTCCCCGTGGCCCTAGCCTATACCCAAAAAGCTGAAGCGGTTTGCGTGCAAAATAACTACACCACGCTCAAGGTGCGGACCTTTCATCTACAGGCCCGCATTCTTTTTCAGCAAAATAAACTCGAGCAAAGTCTGGCGCTGCAGCAAGCGGCATTGGACATCGGTCGAGACCAGGGCCTGTCAAAAATATTTCCGCTCGACCATCTCTATCGTACCCATGCCTCGACCTTAAAAACTCTGCACCGCTATAGCTTGGCGCAGCAGTATCTGACGTTGGCGGAATCGATCAAACGACCCTCTGGCAACTATTGGCGATATCCCACCCTAGTCGAGCAATTGATTATTGCGATGGCAAGCGGTAAACAGAGCAATGAGGCACTGCTAAAGCTGGCCACAGATATTTGCCAATTAGAGCAGCACCATAGGTTTTGTCAGGCGTGGCGGGTCGAGGGTGAGGCCGCCTTAGTGCTCTATTGGATTTATGCCGGTCGGGTATCCAAGCTACGCTCCTACCTGCGGGTGCCAAAGGGCCCGGCTCAGGCTGTGGTCAGCTTTGGCAACACCGAGTCCTGGACGCGGGCCCTCGCCTATATGGCGCGAAACGAATTTGATCGCGCCGTCCACCTATTAGATGCCTCGCATGCACAGGGCATGGCCCAAGGGGCCGCCTTGTTTTGTCTGCAGGTTCGAATCACTCAGGGTATCGCCCATTTTATGCACGCAGATCCAGAGCAAGGTTGCCAGATGTTACGGGCGGAGTCGGCAGAGCTTGGTTTTGAACATCTATTTAAACTACTAGTGAATGTATTTCAATTGACCGCAAATGAGTGCCAAGCAGAATTTTTAATTGCTCACGGCCTGCCGATAGAGAGTCGATTTAATATAAATTTCGAGCACTCCCGGGCGTTGATCTTTAGAGTGCTAACTCGGCGGGAAATTCGGGTCCTGTATCTGTTGACCACTGGATTAAAAAATAAGGAAATTGCCACCGATATGAATATTACGGTGTCGACGGTGCGTTCTCATATTAAGTCGATCAATCGAAAATTGGCGTTTGAAACGCGCGCCGATGCGGTTGAGTTAGCACGAAATTTGAAATTGGAAGCCTAATGCTAGGGTGCGTCCGAGCTGGGCAGATGCGCCTTGATGATCTCATACAGGGCCGGTCTTTTTTCGGCCATCTCCATAGCGGTGAGCCCTTCCATCGAGTGCGGATATTTCAGCCAGGCGGCTGTCTGATGAATAAAGTAGTCCGGTATCCGGCTGACTTCACTGCGCGATGGCTTGTAGTAGGGCACTGCGACACGAATATCTTGGGGCATGTTGTTCCGGGTTCGCTGTGCCAGTTGGCCGATAATGGCCTCTATTGAGCGACCGGTATCAAACACATCATCGACTATGAGCAAACTATCGTGTTGCTGGACACTTTTGACCAGATAGTTTAGATCATGCACCTTCACCGTGCGGCTTTGTTGATCGATACCGGCCGCATAGGATGAGGTGCGAATAGCGATATTATCGGTTTCGATGCCGTGAAAGCTTAAATATTCCTGGACTGCAATCCCGATCGGCGCGCCGCCGCGCCAAACCGCGATGATAAAGCTGGGGCGGAAGCCGCTGAGTAAAACCTGTTCGGCGAGTTTGAACGAATCGATCAGTAATTGTTCGCCGGTTAAATAGGTTTTTTGCAACCGAACCTCCTGTTGAGCATCGCTCAGTGTTGTGGCCTAATGAGCCCGAGTATAGATAGCCGAGTCGGTTAAACCAACCCTTTTCCGAGGGTCTCACAAGGACGCCGCATGAAAAAACGTTACCTGGACGAAGACACCCTGATCGAGGACTCGTTTCGGCTCGGGCTGCAGATTTTTGAAAGCGGGTTTCGCCCCAGCTTTATCGTTGGCCTGTGGCGCGGGGGCAGTGCGGTCGGTATCTATGTACAAGAATGCCTGCAGACACTCGGCGTCGACACCGACCATATCTCGATTCGCACGTCCTATACCGGCTTGCCGGCCTACCAGTCGATGGTGGATCAGCCTTCGGCTATTCGCATCCACGGTACCCAGTATTTGATCGACCATCTGAATGCCGGTGACCGGCTATTGATCGTCGACGACGTGTTCAGTACCGGCCACAGCATCGAAGCCACGCTGGCCCGGCTGCGCTCTCAGCTTAAATTGAATATGCCTGAGCAGGTCCGAGTCGCGACCCTATTTCAACGCTCAGACTTTCAACGAACCGACTTAAAACCGGACTATTGTTTGCACCAAACCACTGATTGGCTGGTCTTCCCCTACGAGTTAAAGGGCCTGACGCCGGGAGAAATAGATGCCCATAAGCCCTATGTCAGCAACCTGATCCATCCAGAACGGATTAAGCCACGCACCACTGATATTGAGTAAGGCTACGAGGCCTGTATCGCTGCAGACATTAGCCTTGAGCGTTATTAAAGGGGTTACTGAGTTGCGTGCTAGGTTGGCATAGGAAGAGGCGTGGGGAGGGCTGTTTAAAAGCGCCAGTCGTTCTGGCGCGACAACGACAAACCCCGCCGGGGTTTGTCGATCAATCTTATTGCTCGAGTGTACCTTCCACACCGGCAACATAATAGTTCATGCCCAACAGTGCGCCATCGTCCATAACTTGACCGTCGGCCAATACTTCAACGCCGGCCTGGTTGTTGATGGGACCGGTAAAGGGGTGCAGGGTACCCGCTGCGATCTGCTTGGTAAGCATCTCGACCTTGGTCACGACATCGGCTGGAACCGCCTTATTGATTGGCGCCATCGTCGTCATGTTGGCCGCAATGCCCTTCCAAGTATCGGTAGAGGACCAAGTGCCATCTAAGGCAGCCTGAACGCGACCGACATAGTAGTCATTCCAGTTATGCACGGCCGCAGTCAGATGCGCGGTTGGGCCATACGAAGACATATCGGAGTGATAGCCAACTGCATAGACACCGGCGGATTCAGCTGCCTGAACGGCTGCAGGCGAATCGGTATGGAAGGTGATTACGTCGGCTTTCTGATTAATCAGGCTGTCGGCCGCTTCACGTTCCTTAGCGGGATCAAACCAGGTGTTCACCCAGACGACCTGAACACTGATATCCGGGTTAACCGACTGAGCGCCCAGCGTAAAGGCGTTGATGCCACGGATGACTTCCGGAATTGGGAACGCACCGATATAGCCAATCACACCGCTTTTGCTCATGTTGCCGGCAACGACACCACTCAAGTAACGGGCTTCATAAATGCGGTCGAAGTAGGTTGCAACGTTGTCGGCACGTTTATAGCCCGACGCGTGTTCGAATTTCACATTCGGGAATTTCTTGGCAACTTTCAAGGTTGCGTTCATGTAACCGAACGAGGTGGTGAAAATCAACTCGTGGCCGCTCTTCGCTAACTGCATCAGGACACGTTCAGCATCAGCGCCCTCAGGGACGTTTTCGACATAGGTGGTCTCAACCTGATCGCCGAAGGTGGCTTCAACAAACATGCGGCCTTCATCGTGGGAGTAGGTCCAGCCGGCTTCACCGGTTGGGCTGACGTATACAAAGCCGATTTTCAACGGCTCGGCCGCCATAGCCGTATTTGTGATGGCCAACCCAAGGGTTAGGCCGAGTGCAGTGATTATTTTTTTCATGGTAGTCTCTTCTGTAAGGGTTAATGGAATTAGTGCGGTTTGTGCCATGGCTTGCCTAACGCCATGGGTTCAAACTGTTTAAGTCGTTCAATATTTTTACTGAGAAAGACAAGCACAACGATGGTGGCCACATAGGGTAAGGTGGCCAGCAGATTTGACGATATCGACAGGCCAAAGCCCTGCGCGATTAGGTGCATGATGCTGGCGAAGCCAAAAAGGTAAGCTCCGAGCATAATGCGACCGACCCGCCAACTGGCAAAGACCACCAACGCCAAGGCGATCCAGCCTCGTCCAGCGGTCATGTTTTCGGTCCATAGCGGGGTGTAGGCGAGGGACAGATAGCCACCGGCCAAACCGGACAGTGCCCCACCAAACATCACCGAGCTATAGCGAATCTTTAGTACCCGTAAGCCGAGATTGCTGCCCACGGTTGGGTTTTCTCCGACGGCCCGCACGCTCAAGCCGGCACGTCCTCGGCGGAAAAACAGATAGATGGCAAAAAATAACACCCAGCTAAAATAGACAATGGCATCCTGGGCAAACAGCGCCCGACCAATCAGCGGGATCGACTCCAGTAAGCCGATATGGATCGTCGGCAGGGCGTCGATGGTCTTACCCTCAAAGCTTGAGCCGATAAAGGCCGACAAGCCAGTGCCGAAGATCGTCAGAGCCAGACCTGAGGCGACCTGATTGGCGTTCAGAGTAATGGCCACGAAGCCGAACAGCAACGCCATCAGAGCGCCGGCCAAGGCCGCCATGGTGAAGCCAAGGAGCAGGTTGCCGGTATAGAAGGTGGTAATAAAGCCGATCACCGCGCCCATCAGCATCATGCCTTCCTGACCCAGATTCAGCACACCACTTTTTTCACACACCAGTTCACCTAGGGCGACGAGTAACAGCGGTGTGCCCGTGCGCACCGTGAGGTAGAAAATATTGGTTAGCAGTTCGATATCCATCAGCGCTCTCCCTGGGCAGGTTTCGCAAACCAGGCGAAATTAAAGTCGGTGCGGATACGATAGCGGATCAGGACATCGCAGGATAAGAGATAGAAAAGAATCAGGCCCTGAAACACCCCGGTGATGGCATTGGGCAGACCGATGGTGATCTGCGCCATCTCGCCGCCTATATAGATGAGTGCCATCAACAGCCCGGCTAGAGTAATGCCCACCGGATGCAAACGACCTAAAAAGGCGACGATAATGGCCGAATAGCCATAGCCGGGCGAGATATGAGGTACCAGCTGTCCGATTGGGCCAGCCACCTCGACCGCACCGGCCAGGCCGGACAAGCCGCCGCAGATCAGCAGTACGGTCAATACCAGTTTGTTTTTGCTAAAGCCGGCCATCCGTGCGGCGGCCGGGTCATGGCCGATGACTTGAATCTGGAAGCCAATAAAGGACTTGCTCACTAGCACCCAGGTTGCCACCAGGGCTAGCAGGGCAAAGGCCAAGCCCAGATGCAGTCGGGTGCCGTCGAACAGGATCGGCAGCAATGTACTGTCACCGAATAGGGCGCTCTCGGGAAAGTTATAACCGTCTGGGTCCTTGAGCGGACCGTAAACCGCCCAGAGCAGTAGGTTCAGCGCAATGTAGTTCATCATGATGGTGGTCAGGGTTTCATTGGTATTCAGTTTAATCTTCATAAACGCGACCAAGCCCGCCCACGCCGCGCCGCCGGCGATACCGGCCAGCACCGTCAAGGGCATGGCCCAGGCACTGTCGGACTGGGTGAACTGTAAGGCCATCACCGTGGTGGTGACCCCACCCATTAAGAGCTGGCCCTCAGCACCGATGTTCCAGACCGAGGCCCGATAACAGAGCGCCAAGCCATAGGCACAGAGCAGAATAGGAATGGCTTTGACGAAGAGTTCACTGACCCCGTACCAGTCGGCCAACGGTAGAATAAAGAAGGTATGCAAGGCCGGCAGCGGCGCCTGACCCAGGGCGGCAAACAGACCGTAGCCGCTCAAGAGGGTCAGTAGAACGGCCATCAGCGGCGAAACATAGGTCCAAAACTTGGACGTTGCCGGGCGAGTTTCTAAGCGAATCATCAGGCAGCCTCCTCGTTAGCGTCAAAGTCACCGGCCATGGCGCGACCCAATTGGGCTAAGGGCATCTGGTCGGTGAGGCGCAAAGGCGATACGGCACCATCGCAGATGGCCCCGAGGCGGTCACAAATTTTATAGAGTTCGTCCAGATCTTCCGACACTACTAGAACGGCGCAACCCTGGTTGCGCAGCGCAAAGATGGTGTTGTGAATGGCCACCTGAGCGCCAATATCGACCCCCCAGGTCGGGTGCGCCATGATCAGCAGCTTGGGTTGCTGTTCGACCTCGCGGCCGATGATAAATTTTTGCAAATTACCGCCCGATAGACTCGCCGCCGAGGCATCCGCGGAGGGCGTCTTAACCTTATATTTGGCAATGATGCGCTCGGTTAGCGCGCGAATCGCGCCGGGTCGCAGGAATCCACGGCGCACTAGGCCGGAGTCAAAGCTGGTCAGCAGGGTGTTCTGATTAAGATCCATTTCCGGCACCGCACCGCGGCCAAGCCGATCCTCGGGCACGAAGGCCAGGCCGAGTCTGCGTCGTTGCAGCGGGCTCAAGGCATCGACACAGTGCCCGTCGATCCACAGCTGTTGGGTCGAGCGGGTATCTTCACCGGATAGGGCACGCAGTAATTCTTCCTGACCGTTGCCGGCAACGCCGGCAATACCGACAATCTCACCGCATTGAACGTTGAAATTAATATTCTTCAAGGCAACTTCGAAGGTCGAGACGGCCTTGGTCGATAACCGGCGGATATCGAGAAACACACCGGTGCCGGTCGCGCGCTGGGTGTCGTTGCTGATCGGGATGTCGTCACCGACCATCATGCGCGCGATGGATTCCGCTGTCTCTTCCTGGGGTCGGCATTGGCCGGTGACCTGACCGTGGCGCAGAATGGTGGCCTTATCGCACAGGCTGACCACCTCATGCAGCTTATGGCTGATAAACAAAATAGAGCAACCCTCCTGGCTGAGCAGGCGCAAGGTCTCAAACAGGCGCTCGACCTCTTGCGGGGTCAGCACCGAGGTGGGTTCATCGAGAATCAACAACTGTATGTCGAGTAGCAGGCAACGCACGATTTCGACCCGCTGTTTCTCACCGGTCGATAGGGTGGCAACCCGTTGTTCGGGGTCCAGCGGCAGACCATAGCGCGCCGAGGTATCCACTATCCGTTGCGCCAGATTGGCGCTGTCACCGACCTGGTCGCCGAGCGCCAATTCAATGTTTTCGCGCACGGTCAGGGTTTCAAAGAGGGAAAAATGCTGAAACACCATGCCGATCCCCAAGGCTCGCGCGTCTGCCGGCGAGTCGATCCGCGTGGGCGTGCCATTCCAGGTCAGAGCGCCCTCATCAGGTTTGGTGACACCATAGAGGATCTTCATCAGGGTGCTCTTACCGGCACCGTTTTCTCCCAGCAGGGCGTGAATCTCGCCATCATCGATGGCCAGACTGATGCGGTCATTGGCAATGCACCCCGGATAACGCTTGCTGATATGAGTCATGGTGAGACGACAGCTCTTTTCCAACCTAACCACCTGTTTTATCTGTTTTGTGTAGCATGAGCTTGAATTTAGTTGCCAAAAAGTACTATTCTAATTCTACTGACCAGATGGTCAGTTTTCTGGTACTGTACTTGCAATAAGCTAACCAATATTGAAATAGAAAATCTTAACAAAAAAGAATAACGCGCACAGGCCAAAATAAGTAGCTTTATCAAGCACGCGGCGGCATCAGGAGGGTGAGGGTGATTGAATTTTTACTGAATCAGGAGCGAGTCCAGCTCGACGGTCTGGCACCAAACTTGAGCGTTTTAGACTGGCTGCGCACTCAAAAAGGGCTTGCCGGCACCAAAGAAGGCTGTGCCTCTGGTGATTGCGGGGCCTGTACGGTGTTACTCGGGTCGATGGACGCCGATGGTCTGCGCTATCGCAGCGTTAATGCCTGTCTTCTATTGTTGGCCCAGGTTCAGGGCCAACACCTACTCACCGTAGAAGGCTTAACCGAGTCCGGCGACCTGACTCTAGATCGTCTGCATCCGGTGCAGCAAGCCATGGTCGCCTATCACGGCGCTCAATGTGGTTTTTGTACCCCAGGATTTATAATGAGCCTGACCGGCCTCTATCTTAATCACCGTGACTATCCGGGCGACAGTGTGGTGATTCACGCACTGGGCGGTAACCTGTGCCGCTGTACCGGTTATCGGCCGATCCTCGATGCCGCGCGCAGCCTTTTTCAAGCGCCGCCGGTGGAGCTGTTAACCAGCCCGGCGGCGGCGGCCTTTTTTGCGGCGCCGCTCGATCCGCAGCCGAGTCTCAGCGCTGCGGGCCGGACGATTTACCTGCCGCAAGACTTAGCCAGCCTACTGCGCCTGCGCGCGGCTAACCCGGCGGCCCGTCTGGTGGCCGGTGGCACCGATCTATGCCTGGAATTTAGTCAACAACTCAAGCCCTGTCCGGATCTAATCTCCGTCGCGCAGGTCGCCGAGCTGAAGTCCTGTACCACCCTGGACGGTGCCTTAAGTATCGGTGCGGCGGTACCCTACAGTGAATTTCAAACAACGATCAATGCGCTCTATCCGCAGGCCGCGGAGCTCTGGACCCGACTTGGCTCGGAACAAATTCGCAATGCTGGCACGCTCGGCGGGAGTCTGGGCAATGCCTCACCCATCGGCGATCCGGCCCCGCTCTTATTAGCGCTGTCGGCGACCGTGCTGTGCAGCTCGGTAGAGGGTGAGCGCGAGCTGCCGGTGGCGGATTTTTTCACCGCTTACCGGCAAACGCTGCTGCGTCCCAATGAGGTGATCCGAGCGGTGCACATCCCGGCCCATTCGGCCGCGACCAAGCTGGTCTGCTACAAGATTTCCAAGCGTATCGAAGACGATATATCCGCGGTGCTCTGTGTCATTGCTTATGAACTGGACGACAATCAGATCGTTCGGGTGCGCACCGGCTTCGGCGGTATGGCGGCCACGCCGGCCCCGGCTCGCCGGGTAGAGCAGGCGCTATTGGGCCAAGACTTTAGCCTAGCCAACTTGCAGCGTGCCGCCGAGCAGTTAGCCGCCGATTTTCAACCATTGTCCGATGTACGCGCCTCCAGTGCCTATCGCTTGACGGTGGCCCAGAATTTATTCGAACGCCTCTGGTATCAACATCAGGGCGATATTGAGGTAAGGGTAGCGCATGCGGCACTTTGAAACCGATCCACCGCCGAACGAGCATCGCGTCGTTGGCCAGGCCGTGGCACACGATAGTGCGTTGCTGCACGTCAGCGGTCGGGC
>NZ_CEYAVF010000003.1:132974-155226 GCF_982785585.1 Reinekea sp.
TCCATCTGCATTGTTCAACCCAGCATCCGACCGAAGTGCAGCACCTAACCGCGCAAGTCTTGGCCAAACCGATGCATGCTGTGACGGTTGAAATGCGCCGCATGGGTGGCGGTTTTGGCGGCAAGGAAACCCAGGCCGCACAATGGGCCGTGTTGGCCGCCTTGGCGGCAACCCAGACCGGCCGGGCGGTTAAGATCCGGCTCGCGCGCAGCGATGATTTCCGCATTACCGGTAAGCGGCACCCCTTCTTTAATACTTATGAGGTTGGCTTCGATGCCGAGGGTCGGGTCAGTGCGGCCGATATAGTGGTCAATGGCCATTGTGGCCACTCACCGGATCTGTCCGATGCCATAGTCGACCGTGCCATGTTCCACGCCGATAACGCCTACTTCTACGATCAGGTGCGCATCGTCGGTAACCGCTGCCTATCGAATACCGCCAGCAATACCGCCTTTCGCGGTTTTGGCGGTCCCCAGGGCATGATCGTGGCCGAGGCCCTTATGGACGATATAGCCCGGGCCTTGGGTAAGGACCCGCTCGCGGTTCGGCGTGCCAACCTCTATCAACCGGGCCGCCAGACCACCCCCTACGGTCAGCAGGTCACGCAATTTGTCGTCGCCGAGATGATCGATCGCTTGGCCCACGATGCCCAGTACGATACGCGCCGCGCCGCCATCACTGCCTTTAACCGCAACTCACCGATCATCAAGCGGGGCCTGGCGCTGACCCCGGTGAAGTTCGGCATTTCCTTTACCGCGCAGCACCTCAATCAGGCCGGTGCGCTGGTGCATGTCTACAACGATGGTTCGATCCATTTAAATCATGGCGGAACCGAGATGGGTCAGGGGCTGAACACCAAGGTCGCGCAGATTGTCGCTCAGGTGTTTGGCGTCAGCCTGGACCGGGTCGCGATCAGCGCCACCCGGACCGACAAGGTGCCCAATACCTCGCCCACCGCCGCGTCCGCCGGCACCGATCTGAATGGCATGGCGGCATTGGATGCGGCCACTAAAATCAAAGATCGCTTGCTCGATTTCGTCGCCGAACGTTACCACGCCGCGCGTGACGACATCGAGTTTGGCGCCGACCGGGTGACCTACCCAGGTGGCGAACTGAGCTTTGCTGAGCTGGCCAATCTGGCCTATCTGCAGCGTATTTCGTTATCGGCCAATGGCTTTTATGCCACGCCGAAAATTCACTATGATCGCGAGCTCGGCACCGGCCGACCGTTCTTTTACTTTTCCCATGGCGTGGCGTTGAGCGAGGTCGAAATTGATATCCTCACCGGCGAAAGCAGTGTGACCCAGGTCGACCTGTTGCACGATGTCGGTCATTCGATCAATCCGGCGCTGGATATCGGCCAGATCGAAGGTGGCTTTATTCAGGGCATGGGTTGGCTGACCAACGAAGAGCTGCGCTGGAACGACCAAGGCGCGCTGCTCAGCGCCGGGCCGGCGACCTATAAGATACCGGCCATCGGCGATACGCCGACCCGCTTTAGCGTCCAGCTCTATGAGTCGGCCAATCCGGAAGTGACGGTATTTCGCTCCAAGGCCGTGGGCGAACCGCCCTTTATGCTCGCTAACAGCGTCTGGTGTGCCCTGCGCGATGCCTTGGCGAGCCTAACCGATTACCGCTATGCGCCACCGCTGGATCCACCGGCCACGCCGGAGAAAATTCTGCAGGCGGTGACCGTGGCACGGCACTGGCAAAAGCAAAATCAGCAGGAGCGCCGCGATGATTAATAGCTCAACAGCCGGTTTTCACGCCGCCTCATGGAGTGATGCGGTGGCCGACTTGACCCGGCGCGGCGAGGCCTTTGTGCTCGCCACCCTACTGGGGTCGGCCGGATCCACGCCGCGCGCCGCCGGCACTAAGATGGTGGTCAGTGCAACCGATATCTATGCCACGGTTGGTGGCGGCCATCTGGAACTGAAAATCATCGAGGCCGCCCGTGCGGCCCTGTTGACCGGGCAAAGCGAGCAGGCTTTGGTGCACTTCCCGCTCGGTGCCAGCCTGGGCCAATGTTGTGGCGGCTCGGTCAGTGTCTTACTGGAAACCCTGGTACCGGACGGGCTCAGGGTCGATCTATACGGTGCCGGTCATGTTGCCCAAGCCTTGGTGCCGCTCTTGGCGCAGTTGCCCGTGCGCGTGCGCTGGATCGACAGCCGCGCCGCGCTGTTTCCCGCGCCGATGCCGGCTAATGTCCAGGTCCTGGTCGATGAAGATCCGGTCGAGCAGGTGCGTCATGCGCCAGCCAACAGCGTGTCGCTGGTAATGACCCACAACCACGCCCTCGATTACCGTCTGTGCAGCGCCATACTCAAGCAGGGCACTGGCCTGATGCTCGGCGTGATCGGTTCCGCAACCAAGGCCGAACGCTTTAGATTGCGCTTGGCGCATCAGGGTTTTAGTGCCGAACAGATGGCCCGCTTACAGTGCCCGATCGGTCTGGCCCAGGTCAGTGGTAAGCTGCCGATGGAGGTCGCGGTGTCGGTTGCCGGGCAACTGATCGAACTCTATCAGAGCCGCCACAGCCCGTCGCCGATGCGCCAGGGAGTGCAGTGGCGCCAATTGAAAGATACCCTGATCCAATCGCCGGTCATCGTGTCCGCCGATGCAGAGGAGACAAGCCCGAGATGAGCCATCAACTGTTTTCCAGCCAACGGGTGATGATGCCCGAGGGCGAACGGCCGGCCTGTGTCGTGGTGCGCGCGGGCCGGATCGTCGATATCTTGCCCTATGATGGGCCGCGGCCGCCGGCCGACCAGCAGCACGACTTCGGCGATCGGGTGCTGATGCCCGGCCTGGTCGACAGCCACGTGCACATCAATGAACCGGGCCGCACCGACTGGGAGGGCTTCGATACCGCCACCCATGCCGCCGCGGCCGGTGGCATTACCAGCCTGGTCGATATGCCACTGAATTGTATACCGGTGACCATCAGCGCCGCGGCCTTTGCGGCCAAACAGGCGGTGTTGGCCGGTAAACTGTGGGTCGACGCCGGCTTCTGGGGCGGGGCCACGGCCGACAATCTGACTGAGTTGCCCGCCTTGCTCGCGGCCGGAGTGCTCGGGGTGAAATCCTTTACCATCGACTCCGGTATCGACGAGTTTCAGTCGGTCAATGAGGCGCAGTTGACCCTGGCCATGCGCCAACTGGCGCGGCGCGACTTGCCGCATCTGATCCATGCCGAGCTGGATCACAGTCCGGCCGAGCCGATGTCGATACCGACCAGCTATCAAGGCTTTCTGTCCAGTCGCCCGGCGCGCTGGGAGAACGACGCCGTCGCGCTGGTGATCCGCGTGATGCGTCAACTGGTCAGCGAGGGCCTGACCCCACGTGCTCATATAGTGCACCTGAGTTCGGCCCAAGCCTTGCCGATGATTCGCGCCGCGCGCGCCGAAGGTCTATTGCTCAGCTGCGAAACCTGCCCCCATTATCTGGTCTTGGCAGCCGAAACCATTCCCGATGGCCAGGCCTCGTACAAGTGTTGTCCGCCGATCCGCGAACAGTCGAATCAGGAAAGCCTGTGGCAGGGCCTGCTCGATGGCAGCATCGACTGCATCGTCTCCGATCACAGCCCCTGTACCCCAAACCTTAAGAATCTCGACAGCGGCGATATCGAAAACGCCTGGGGCGGCATTTCCGGTCTGCAATTTGGCCTGTCGCTGATCTGGACCGCGGCACGTCAGCGCGGTATGCCGCTCACCGACCTAGTCAGGTTGATGGCGCAGCGTCCGGCCGAGCTCTGTGGCCTAACCGACAAGGGCGCGATTGCGATTGGCCAACAGGCTGACTTCTGTGTCTTTGCGCCCGAGCAGCGCTTCACCGTGAGCGCCGAGATTATTCAGCATCGCCATAAGGTGTCGCCCTATCTGGGCCATCAGTTGACCGGCGTGGTGCGCAGTACCTGGCTGGCTGGCGAGCTGATTTATAGCAATGAAGACCGGCCCCACTTTCCCGGTCCCGCGCGCGGCCGTGCGCTGCTGGCCGAGCAGGAGTCGAACTAGATGAGCCTGGCTGAACTGAACAAACTGAGCCCAGCGGCGGCGCAACGCCAATTCGAAAGCTGCTGCGCGGCCGAGGCTTGGGCCACCGCTATGGTGCAGGGCCGTCCCTATAGCAGCGCAGAGCAACTGCTGACGCGGGCCGACCAACGCTGGCAAGGGGTTAACCGGGTCGATATTTTGCAGGCCTTTTCCGGCCACCCGCGCATCGGTGATATTCACACCCTGCACGAGAAATATGCCCATACCGCCGATCAGGCGGCCGGCGAACAGGCCGGCATGGACTCGGCCGAGGCGGATCTGCTGCAAGCTCTAGTTGATCTGAACGATGCCTACGTCGCCAAGTTTGGCTATATCTTCATTGTCTGTGCCAGCGGCAAGAGTGCGGCCCAGATGTTGGCCTTGCTGGAGCAGCGCTTGGTCAATGATGAGGCGTCGGAATGGCCCCTGGCGGCGGCCGAACAGCACAAGATTACCACCCTGCGCCTGCATAAGTTGCTGGCATGAGCGCTCGCTGTGATACCGTCGAGCCGACGATCTACCTGACTGACCTAACAAGAAGCCCGTTATGAGCAAGAGTTTAATCACCACCCATATACTCGACACCAGCCTAGGCCTGCCGGCGGCGAACGTTGCCGTGACGCTGTCGGTGCAGATCGATCAGCACTGGCAGGAACTGGACACCCAGCAGACCGATGCCGACGGACGTATTTTCAATTGGGCGCTCAACGATGCCCAGTTACCCTTCGGTCTTTATCGACTGCGCTTCGACACCGAGACCTACCTGGGTGAGTCGGCCTTTTTTCCTTGGGTCGATATCTGTTTTCAGCGCCGGGACGAGCGCCATCACCATATACCCTTGCTGCTCACGGCCTTTGGCTATTCAACCTATAGGGGCAGTTAAGCGATGCACAACCGAGTCATACTCTGTGGCGATCTACTCGACTTTACCGATGATCCGGCCGTTGTGGGCGAGCATGCGGTGCGTTATCAGGCCCAGGGCGCGTTGGTTATTATCGATGGCCTGATTGTTGCTCGGGGGCCTGAGGCCGAGATGCTCAGCCAGTACCCGAGCGGCTTTACCCTTCAGCGTCACACCGGGCAGCTCATTATCCCCGGTCTGATCGATTGCCATGTCCATTTCGCGCAAACCGAAATGATCGCCGCCTATGGCGAACAGCTGCTGACCTGGCTGACCGAACACGCCTTTCCCGCTGAAGAGAAGTTCGCCGACCCAGCCCATGCCAGCGCAATCGCGAAAATTTTCACCACCGAACTGCTTAACAACGGCACCACCACGGCAATGGTCTTTGGCACCGTGCACCCGCAGTCGGTCGAGGCTCTGTTTGAGGTGGCCGAGGCTAAGAATATGCGCCTGATCGCCGGCAAGGTGATGATGGATCGTAATTGCCCGCCGGCGCTGCAAGACACCGCCGAGTCGAGTTATCACCAATCCAAGGCCCTGATCGACAAGTGGCACGGCCGCGGCCGCCTGGCCTATGCGCTGACACCGCGCTTTGCACCGACCTCGACACCGGAACAATTGGCCGCCTGTCGCGACCTGATGGCCGAGTATCCCGATGTCTATATGCAGACCCATGTGTCGGAAAATTTGCAGGAATGTGAGTGGGTGAAAGAGTTGTTTCCGGAGTCGGCCGACTACGTCGGCGTGTATGAAGATGCTGGCCTGCTGCGCAAACGCAGTGTGCTGGCGCACGGTATTCATCTCAATGAACGCGAGCTCACGGCGATTCACGACCATGATACGGCCATCGCCCACTGCCCAACCTCGAACCTCTTTATTGGCTCCGGGCTGTTTAACCTGAAGGCGGTGCGCGAGCACAAGATCACCGTCGGCATGGGCACCGATGTCGGCGGCGGCAGCAGCTTCTCATTGCTGCAGACCTACAACGAAGCTTATAAGGTGCAGCAGCTCCTGGGCAATAAGCTGTCGGCCTTCGAAGGCCTGTATCTGAGCACGCTCGGGGGCGCCCGAGCGCTCGATCTGGAAGGCACCATCGGCCAACTCGAGGTTGGTGTTGAAGCCGACATAGTGGTGCTCGATTGGGCCGCCACGCCGTTTCTAGAATTTCGCCTCGCACAGAGCCACAGCCTGCACGATAAGCTGTTCGCCCTGATGATGCTCGGCGATGACCGTTCCATTGCCGCAACCTACCTCATGGGTGAGCGGGTCAGCAAAGACCCGGCCGGCACTTGGGTGCCGCCAGTCACTGACCCGATAGCCGGGCCCTCAACCTAAGCGAGTTAAACCGATGGCGAGTTATTTTCTCGAAGTGCTGCACCTGATTTTGCGTTACTTTCACGTTGTCGCCGGCATCGCCTGGATCGGTGCCTCGTTCTATTTTATTTGGCTCGACAATAATTTGCAGGAGCCGCCGCAGTGGAAGAAGCAGAAGGGTATTAAGGGGGATCTATGGGCCGTGCACGGCGGCGGTTTCTATGAGGTGGCCAAATATCAGCACGGGCCGGAACAGATGCCGAGCCGCCTGCACTGGTTTAAATGGGAAGCCTACACCACCTGGATCAGTGGCGCGTTGCTATTGACCTTGCTCTACTACGTCAGTGCCGACGCCTATCTGCTCGATGCCTCGAAATCCGCCATCGGTGCGGCCAGTGCCATCGGTCTGTCGATCGGCAGTATTCTAGTCGGATTCATCGTTTACGAAGGCCTGTGCCGCACCCGGCTGGTGGAGCAGGGCCTGTGGTTTACCGTCACGGTGACCCTGCTGTTGACGGCCTGGACCTGGGCACTGGACCAGTTTCTATCGGATCGGGCGACCTATATTCACATCGGCGCGCTGATCGGTACCTGCATGGCGGCCAATGTCTTCACCACCATTATTCCCGGCCAGCGTTTTATGGTCAGCGAAATTGCCGCCGGACGGGTGCCCGGCCCCGGTCCTGGGATTCGTGGCAAGCAACGCTCGATCCACAACAATTACGCGACCCTACCGGTGATCTTTATTATGCTCAGCAATCACTTTGCCTTCACCTACAGCCATCCCTTCGGCTGGCTGGTGCTGATGGCGCTGTTTGTCGATGGTATGTGGATTCGCCACTTTTTCAATTTACGGCATCGCGGTGAGGTCAAACCGCTGGTTTTGATCGGCGGCTTGGTGGCCTTCTTAGCGATCATGGTGGCCATTGCGCCCTGGTCGGAACTGAATCGGAGCGCCAGTTCGACCAGTTCGACCAGTTCGACCAGTCTGATGAGCGATGAGCAGGCGATGAAGCTAATCGACTTGCGGTGCACCGAATGCCACAGCAGTAATCCGCGGTCGAACATGTTTAGTACGGCGCCGGCCGGTTACCTGTTGGACACCTTGGCCCAGGTTCAGCTCAGTGCCGATAAGATCCGCACTCGGGCGGTGGTGAACAAGGATATGCCGCTCGGCAATCTGACCCAGATGACCCAGGCCGAGCGCGACCAATTGGGCCAATGGTTACTGGCTCTAGCGCGCTAATCGATCGACACAAAAAAGCCCGGTACACAGACCGGGCTTTTAGGGTTTGACGGCCGCGCCGGTTATTAGACCGGAGCTTTAGCGCGACACTTGTACTCACCGGTACGGGTATCGATTTCGATCCAGTCGCCGATATTGCAGAAATCCGGTACCTTGATTTCGGTGCCGTTGGACAGTTGCGCCGGTTTCATCACCTTGCCGGAAGTATCGCCGCGGGCAGATCCTTCGGTGTAGGTCAGTTGACGCACGATCGTGGTCTGCAGGTCGACCGAAATGACCTTGCCTTCGAAAAAGATCGCGACACAGAGGTCGGTCATACCATCGACAATAAAGGGTAGGACAGCTTCCAGGTCGTCGGCATCGAGTTCATACTGGTTATAATCAGCATCGACAAACACGTAGACCGAGTCACTGTTGTAAGAGTAGGAAACTTCGATCTTGTCGAGAATGACCGGTTCCAGCTTGTCATCCACCTTGAACACGGTCTCAGTCGAGGAGCCGGTCAGCAGATTCTTGAGTTTCATCTTAACAATGGCGCTGTTACGGCCGGATTTGGTGAAATCGGCTTTTTGAATCAGCCACGGCTGGCCGTCGATCAGTGCCACACTATTGGGCTTCATTTCTTGTGCGGTTTTCATAATTATGTCCGATTGGCATGGGAAGACTAATTTCCTGGAGCCGCATCATAACCAATTTAGGTAAAACTGTACTAGGGCTTGGGACATATTTTGTTGTTTTGCCAGCCTTTGGCACCATTTTTCGGCGTGATCGGTCAATTCTGGCCAAACCATCTGCACCGCCAACCAACTTTGGGTCATCGGCTCGCCGCAATTCCAGGCCTGCCATTGGGCTTGCACGGTCTGTTGGGCAGCGGGAGACAGAGCGGCACAGTAATGCTGTAAAAAGGCCTCTAACTTGATCAGATGGGCCTGCTCCTGTTGCGGATAGATATGCCAGAGCAGCGGCCGGCCGGCCCACTGGGCGCGGATAAAGGAGTCTTCGCCGCGCACCAGGTTGAGGTCGCAGCTCCACAGGAGCCGGTCATAATCGAGTTGACTGACAAAGGGAATCTTTTGCACCGTGAGTTGGCCACGCACAGCGCGCGCGCCAACGGGCCAATCGGCAATCCTCAGCCACTGCTGCAGCTCGGCATCGAGACGCCCAGCCGGCACCAGCAGCAGGGTTGCTTCGGTGTCGCTGGCCAAACAGTCGAGCCAGCTAGGCAAGGCGCTATTTTCATAGCCAAAGAGACTCATCAGCCGCTCTGTCGGCGCAATCTCCACGCCCAAACCCTGTAAAAACTGCACCCGAGCCGTCGGCGAACTTTGAAACGCGCGCCGGCGATCGAGCAGATCGGCCTCGCGTAATAGACCGCCGGTTTGGGCACTAAAGCCAGGAAAGAAGAAGAACTTGTGTAAGCCCTTGGCTTGCAGTGAGGGCAGGCCGTGGCAGCCCTCAACCCAGTCTTCGGCGCTGAGATATTCCAGGTTGAGCCATAGCGAGGGTCGCTCACGCTCGGCCATGGCGGCTATATAGGCGGCTGGCAAATCGCACGCGAAGGCCTCGATGACCACATCGGCGGCCTCGGCACCGGGCCACTGGGTTGGCCACTGTTTGACGGTAACGCCGCTCAGGCTTTGTTGATCGAGGTTGGCATCGGCCTCCGGGCAGAGCGGGCAGAGGGCATTCAGATCATCGACCCAAAGGCAGACGGCCATATCCTGCTCGGCGACCAATTGGCGCGCCAAGCGCCAAGTCACCCCGATATCGCCAAAGTTATCGACAACACGGCAAAAGATGTCCCAGCGAGTACGCATAAAAACCTGCTCTAATGAAATAAGGGGTGTGTGGCCGTCCCACGACCTGAGTCGGCGGTGTGGTTCAGGTCAGCATCTTACCGCCCAGGTGCGGCCGCGTCACGCGGGTGAGGCATCTGTGTTGTCCTGCGTTGTTGAGCCGCTATGCTACCCTTAGCAAATCAGGTACCTGTTGCAAGGAGAACAACCGATGAAAGCAATTATCTACCGTCAATACGGCGCTGCCGAGGTACTGCAGTTGGCCGACCGACCGACCCCGAGTCCGTTGGCGAATGAAGTGTTGATCCGAGTGCATGCCGCAGAGGCGACCAAATCCGACTGTGAGTTGCGCAGCTTCCACTTTCCGGTGCAATGGTTCTGGCTGCCATTGCGGCTTGCCCTGGGCATCCGCAAACCCAAGCGGCAGATCTTGGGCGGTTATTTTGCCGGGCAAATTACTCAGGTGGGTGCGGCGGTGCAAAATCTCGCACCCGGGGAGCGGGTGTTTGGCTCCAGCCAGCTGCGCTTTGGCGCCTATGGCGAATACCTGTGTCTGCCGAGTGATTACACCCTGGCCACCATTCCCGATGGCCTGTCCTATGCCGAGGCGGCCGCGGTGCCACTCGGTGGCTTGAATGCGCTGCATTTTATGGATCGGGCGGGCATTCAAGCGGGCGAGCATGTATTGATCAATGGTGCCGGTGGCAGCATCGGAACCTATGCCGTGCAAATCGCCAAACAACGGGGTGCGCAGGTCACCGCCGTCGACAGCGGCACCAAGGCCGCGCTACTGCGCGGGCTTGGCGCCGATCGGGTGATCGATTATCGTCAGACCGACTTTCGCCAGAGTCCGGCCAGCTATGACGTTATCTTGGATATGGTGGCGTCCAGTCCCTATGGCCGCACGATGCGCGCGCTGCGTCCGAAGGGCCGATATCTGATGGCTAACCCGACCCTATTGAAAATGCTGCAGTCCGTTGTGACCTCAATATTTTCAAGCCAGCGAGCCCTGTTCGCCTTTGCCGGTGAAACTCGCGCAGAATTACACTGCTTGCAGCAGATGCTCAGCACCGGCGAATTAAAGGCTGTGGTGGACCGAGTGTATCCGATGAGTGAGGCGGTCGATGCGCATCGGCGAGTGGAGTCCGAACAACGCCTAGGCAGTGTGGTGATACAGATCGGCACAGCCGAATCGTGAGAGTATGCGCTGTTATCTGGATGGCTTCTTTCGGGCCGAGGCATAGATGATTTGCGCCGGATCGATATCGGGCCGATTGCGAATAATATTGGGCAACGCTCGGCAATAGCTGAGTGGCACACCCAAATCCCGGAGCAATTGGCTGGCAGTCATTGGCTCGCTCTGTTGAGCAAGGTACCAGCGCACCCGATCTGCCACCGCATAGGGTATGGCCGGCATTCGTTCCGCGCTGACCGCAATCTTATCGTCCCATGAAATCAAACCCGGCTGGATGACTTGGCCAAAATAACCACGCTGGTGCAAAATCGCCTTGGTACTAACCACACCGGTGATCTTCTTGCACGGTTCACAGTGAAAGGTTAGGCGGACTTTGACCGCGCCGATGGTGATCACAGTGCCCGAAGGTAGGTCATGAATATTGGTGCTGCCCCGAATAACCACGTTGGCTCTGAGCGCGGTGGCCGAGAGCGCAAAGCCATCCAAGGTTGCTTGGGGCACAAATAGAATTTGTCGCCAAGGGTGGGTGTCTTGATGGGCGACTATGCCGCTGAGCGACAGCTCTAGCGTTTGGCTCGAAGTAGCAGTGCCATCAAGGGTGTAGTGAGCTAAGTTGCTGATATTCAATGGAGGTTCTCAGGCTGGCTATGCAATAGTAATGGTGGTGGTCACTAGGCCCACAACGAGCAGCGTCCGTTGCCGGACCGCTGCGCATCGCCGCTGCCTAGAGCACGTCGCGCCAGGAGTGTTGCGGTGCAAAGCCGACCAGTCGTTTGGCCTTGTTATTGGCATAGAACGTCTCATTGGGACCCATGTCGCGCTTTTGCGGCACGCCCCGATAGAAACGTTCGATAACAGCCTGATTGCTAATGCCGACCGACAGATCGTCGTTTGAGACATTAAAAACTTCATAGCCTAGGCCATCGGTTTTAAGACAACAGTCGACCATATGACCGAGGTCACGGGCGTCGATGTAGGCAAAGATATTGCGCCGGCGCAGCTCAGGCTGGTCTAAGAAGGCGGGGAAATTGGTCGCGTATTCGTGCGGCTCAATCACATTGTTAATGCGCAAGCCGTAAATATCAAAACCGCTCCGGGCTTGAAACGAGCGGGCGGTGATCTCGTTAACCACCTTCGACATGGCATAGCTGTCTTGCGGAATCGTCGGGTGATCTTCATCGATGGGAATGTAGTCGGGTTTTTTATCACCATCGGCAAAGCAGATGCCGTAGGTCGTTTCCGAGGAGGCAAAGATGACTTTGCGAATGCCCAACTTAACGGCCGCGTCGAGCACGTTATAGGTGCTTAGCGTATTGATGCGATAGGTTTCGTTGTCGGGCCGAATCAGAATGCATGGGATCGCGGCAAAGTGCACGACCGCATCATAGCTCGGCACGCCGGTGCCGGATTCAAGCTCATCAAAACCGGCATAGGCGTGCAGGGCGTTGAAGACTTGGCCCGCATCGGTGAGATCAACCCGCAGCGAATCAACGCCGGGCAGATCAAGCGGCATTAGGTCCGCATTGGTGACACGGTGGCCCTGCTCGAGTAAATGCGCGATCGCATGTTTGCCGGCCTTGCCACTGCCGCCGGTGAATAAGATTCGCATGGCTTGATTCCTGAGCGACTGAAAGAGGTGTCTAGAATAGACCTACAGCCGCATTTTGACCACGTTAATCCTGCCCATCTTTAGTCGAAACCTAGGGCGGTGTTGTCGAGAACCTAGGTGACCTGTCGGCCATAGAGGCGAGGAGGGCCTGCACGGTGTTTAAGGTTGATCTGGGTCGATGGCATTGGCGCAATAGTTGGGCTACCTTTTAGTCGCTATTGGATAAAAATACAAAATAGTCTTAGGCTATCGATGAAATATATTTAATAGTAAAAAAATATCAAATAGAGGAAGGGAGCTTGTACTATCAATGCGACATTCGGTCGGACTGGTAGAGGATGTTTTTTTAAACACGAAACAGGAGATTAACCGATGTCAGAATCCAAGTGTCCGGTGATGCACGGTGGTGCCACAGTAAGCCGTACGTCAAACGTTGAATGGTGGCCTAAGGCGCTCAACCTAGACATTCTGCACCAACATGATACTAAGACCAACCCGATGGGCGCCGCTTTTAACTATCGGCACGAGGTCACCAAACTCGATACAACCGCCTTAAAGCAAGACCTACACGCCTTGATGACCAGCAGCCAAGATTGGTGGCCGTCAGATTGGGGCCATTACGGTGGCCTGATGATTCGTATGTCCTGGCATGCGGCCGGGACCTACCGCAGCGCCGACGGTCGAGGCGGAGCCGGAACCGGCAACCAACGCTTTGCGCCGCTTAATTCGTGGCCGGATAACGTCAATCTGGATAAGGCGCGTCGTTTGCTCTGGCCAATTAAGAAAAAATACGGCAACAAGCTCAGCTGGGCCGATTTGATTGCCTATGCCGGTACCATGGCCTATGAGTCTATGGGTCTGAAGACCTTCGGCTTCGCCTTCGGCCGGGCGGATATTTGGCATCCAGAAAAGGACATCTATTGGGGTGCCGAAAAAGCATGGCTTGCCCCAACCGATAATCCCGATAGCCGCTACTCGGGCGACCGTAATCTCGTCAACCCACTCGCCGCGGTGATGATGGGTCTGATCTATGTCAATCCAGAAGGCGTGGACGGTAATCCGGATCCGCTCAAGACCGCTCATGATGTGCGCGAAACCTTTGCCCGCATGGCCATGAACGATGAAGAAACCGTGGCCTTAACGGCCGGCGGTCACACCGTTGGCAAGGCGCACGGTAACGGCAGTCCGGATCTATTGGGACCGGAACCGGAAGGCGCGAGTCTCGATGATCAGGGCCTGGGTTGGTTAAACAAGACCACTCGCGGCGTGGGTCGCGACACCCTGTCCAGCGGTATTGAAGGCGCTTGGACGACGCACCCAACCGAATGGGACAACGGCTATTTCCATCTGTTGCTCAACTACGAGTGGGAACTGAAAAAGAGCCCAGCCGGTGCTTGGCAGTGGCAAGCGATCAATATTAAAGAACAAGATATGCCGGTGGATGTCGAAGACCCGTCGATCCGCTGCAACCCGATCATGACCGATGCCGATATGGCCCTGAAGATGGACCCGGAATATCGTCAGATCTCGGAACGCTTCTACCAAGATCCAGGCCACTTCGCCGATGTCTTCGCACGCGCTTGGTTTAAGTTGACGCACCGCGATATGGGCCCCAAGGCCCGTTACATCGGTCCGGATGTGCCCAGTGAGGATCTTATTTGGCAAGATCCGGTGCCCGCCGGTCGAGTCGACTTCGATGTCCAGGCCGTGCAGGCCAAAATCGTGGCCAGCGGCCTGAGTATCGGCGAACTGGTGTCCACCGCCTGGGACAGCGCACGGACCTATCGCGGTTCGGACATGCGCGGCGGTGCCAACGGGGCTCGCATCCGGTTAGCGCCTCAGAAAGACTGGCCCGGCAACGAACCGGCACGCTTGACCAAGGTGCTCGCCGTGCTTGAACCGATAGCCAGCGAGTGCGGTGCCAGCGTGGCGGATGTTATCGTGCTCGCCGGTAACGTTGGTGTTGAGCAGGCTGCCAAGGCCGCCGGCTTCCCAACCCAGGTGCCGTTTTCACCCGGGCGCGGCGACGCTACCCAGGCGCTGACCGATGTCGACTCCTTTGAGGTCTTGCAACCCATCTTTGATGGTTACCGTAACTGGCTTGAACAGGACTACGCCGTGAGCGCGGAAGAGTTACTGCTCGAACGCACCCAACTGATGGGCCTAACGGCGCACGAGATGACCGTGCTGGTGGGCGGTATGCGCGTTCTGGGTACCAATCATGGCGGCAGCAAACACGGTGTGTTGACGGATCGTGAAGGCGCGTTGAGCAACGATTTTTTCGTGAACCTAACGGATATGAATTATCGCTGGGCGCCAACCGGAGATAATCTCTATGAAATCCGCGAGCGGGCAACGGACACCGTCAAGTGGACGGCGACCCGGGTCGATCTGGTGTTCGGGTCCAACTCGATACTGCGTGCTTATGCTGAGGTCTATGCCCAGGATGATAATCAAGAAAAGTTCGTTAAGGACTTTGTTGCCGCCTGGACCAAGGTGATGAACGCGGATCGCTTCGATCTAGCGTAAGTCCAGCCCACCCCGTGCCGGCAACATTTGCGGCGCGGGGGATCGATCTGGGTGCTTACCCACCTAGATCGATCCCCTAATTATTGCTTATCCCTTTTCTCCGGTCGGGCCCATTTCAGGCCAAATCTGCTACCGGGCACCCTGTGCAGCCTAGGTCGCATTGCTGACCAGCATTCGAGCGAATTATTGCGTGCAGCTCATCGCCTGCCTATAGTAGCCGCTCTTACCCCATTGGAACCTCCTATGCGCGTGCTGCACACCTCCGACTGGCATCTCGGCCGACAATTCCACAATGTCAGCCTGCTCGAGGATCAGCGCCATGTCTTGCACCAGCTGATTGAGCGCGTGCGCACCGAGGCCTGTGATGTGGTGTTGATCGCCGGCGATGTCTATGACCGGTCGGTGCCGCCGGCCGAAGCGGTCGCGCTGTTGAATGAGACGCTGTCGACTCTGTGCTTGGAGATGGGGGTTGCGGTGGTGATGATCAGTGGCAACCACGATGGGGCCGAGCGCTTGGGCTTTGGCGCCGATCTACTGCAGTCTGCCGGCCTGCATATTATCAGCGATCTGGACCATATCACTCGGCCGGTGGTGATTGAACGGGCCGGTCAGAGCGTGCACTTTTACGGTATTCCGTTCTGTACACCGGAGCGGGTCCGGCACCAGTTTCAGGTGCCGGTGCACAGCTTCGATGCGGCCCATAGCTATCTGGTGGATGAAATTCGCAAGCACCTTGCGCAAGACGCGCCGGGCACGATAAATGTATTGCTCAGTCATTGCTTTGTCGGCGGTGCGCTGGTCAGTGAGTCGGAGCGGCCGCTGTCGATCGGCGGCGCCGATACGGTGAGTTGGCAGCCGATGACCGATTTCGACTATGTCGCGCTTGGCCATTTGCACGCACCGCAGTTTCGCGGTCAGGAGCAGATCCGCTATTGCGGTTCGCTGCTCAAATACAGCTTCTCCGAAGTGAGCCAGGACAAGGGCGTGGTTATTATCGATCTGCTTCCGGGCCAACCCGCCCAGATCCGCACCGAAGCCTTGGTCGCGCAACGCGGCATGCGCATTATCGAAGGGACGTTTGACACCATAGTGGCCGCTGCCTTTGACGACCCGCAGTCCGACGACTACCTGCTGATTCGCCTGACCGACAAGACCGCAATTCTCGATGCCATGGGCAAGTTACGCGGCCTCTACCCGAACCTACTGCATCTGGAAAAGCCCGGCGTGATGGTCGACAACCCGCTCGGGTCGCTGTCAAAAGAACAGCTCAAGCGCAGTGAATTCGAGCTCTTTGCCGACTTCTTTCAACAAACGCTGGGCGAGGCCATGCTACCGGCCCAAAGCGAGGCCTTGGCGCGGGTGATTGGCGCTCTGCATCAGAGCGAATCCCGGACGAGTGCGCCGGTTGAACCAGGCGGCGCAAGCGCGAGCCCAGGAGAGCCATCATGAAACCTATTCAGCTGTCGATCCAGGCCTTTGGTCCCTTTGCCGGGACCGAGCGGATCAACTTCCAGGCACTCGGTGTCAATCCGCTGTTTCTGATTAACGGCCCAACCGGCGCCGGCAAGAGCACCGTGCTCGATGCCATCTGTTTTGCCCTCTATGGCCAGAGTACTGGCAATGAACGCGAAGCCGTCTTTATGCGCTGCGATCTGTCCGCTCCCGACTTGGACACCGAGGTGGTGTTCGACTTCAGTCTGGCCGACCAGGTCTATCGCATTTACCGCCGGCCACAGCAGGAAGTGGCCAAGAAGGTCGGCGCGGGCACCACGCTGCGCGCGCCCAGTGGCTCGGTCTATCGTATCGCCGCGGCCGATTTTGTCGCGCCGTTCGATGAAAGCCAAGCCAGCCTCCTGGCGCTCAAGGGCATCAAGGAGATCAATGAATGGGTCAAAACCACTACCGGTCTGAGTGCCGAGCAGTTTCGCCAGGTGATGGTGTTGCCCCAGGGGCAATTTCGCAAGTTGCTCTTGGCCGACTCAGACGAGCGCGAGCAGATCTTCAGTCAGCTGTTTCAGACGCAAATTTTCAAACAGATTGAAGACCGGCTCAAAAGCGAGTCGGCCCAGTTGCGCAGCGAACGCAAAAGCCTGCGCGATCACGCCGAGGGGCTCTTGGCCTCGGTGCATCTGAGCGATGGCGAGAGCCTGGTCTTGCAGCTGGCCGAACTCGAACCGCGTTTCCTCGCCGAACAGGCGGCGTTTCAGCAGGCCGAGGTCGTGGCGGCCGCAGCCGCACAGGCCGTGGCGCAGGCCAATAGCCTGACCGATAAGTTCGCCCAATTCGAGCATTTGCAGCTTGAGCAGGCCGAGCTGATGGCCCAGGCGCCTGCCATGCAACAGCAGGCCATTCGGTTGCAGCAAGCCGAGGCGGCACGCGCCATTGCGCCCTATCAGCGGACACTGATTGACCAACAGGATCGATTGCTGCAGGAACAAGCAGCACAGCAACAGCTCGGCGCTCAAATCGAACAGCTTCGGACAGACCAAACGCTGGCGCAGAGTCGATTCAGCGCGGCCGCGCAAGACTGGCAACAACTCGACGCCCATAAGGCCGAACTGTCGGCCTGGCAGGCGAAACAGCAAGGCCTGCAAGCCTTGACAGAACAGCTGGCCCAGATGCAGCGCGCTCAAGCCAACAGCGCCCAGGCCGTTCAGGCAGTAGGTCAGATAACCGATCGGCAACGGCTCCTGCAGGAACAGCGCGCGCAACTGGATGCATTGCAGCACGAGCAGGGCCGTCAACTGCAGCAGCTGCCGCAGCTCAAGGTCGACCTGGAGCACTGCAAACGCCAGGGGCTATTGAAGAAGCAGTGGCACGATCTGCAAACCAGCCTGAGCGAGGGCCAGGAGCAACTCAGCCAAGACCAACTGCTGCTCGGCCAAGCCGAGCGCGCGGCAGAGCAGGCCGAACTCAGCGCCAAACAGACCGAGCTGGCCTGGCATCAGGGTCAGGCCGCGGAATTGGCGCGTCAGCTCAATGATGATCAAGCCTGTCTGGTCTGTGGCAGCCTGACGCATCCCAACCCGGCACACCTGGCCGCCGGGGCGGTGCTCACCACCAAGACCGAGCTGGATCGAGTGCGCGCCCTAGCCGGCCAAGCCCAGCAGGGCGTCGCGGCGGTGCAGGTTCGGGTAAAACAGCAGGCCTTTGCCCTGACGCAACAGCAGCAGCGGGCCGACGAACTGTGGGCCGAGATCGGCGCGCAGGCCGAGCAATCGATCGATTGGTTTCGGGCGCAATGGCACAGCCTCAACCAACAGATCCAACAGTTGCTGGTGGTGCAGCACAAGCAGCAGAGTGAACTGGCGCAGATCGAAGCGGGCGACAACGAGCGGCTCGAACTCGATGCCGCCCTGAGTCGGGCTACCCTAAACCGTGATCAATGTGTGCAGGTCGAGGCTGAATACCGTGCGGCGGTGCAGCAACTGGAACAGCAAATCCCCGAGGCGGACCGAGAGCCGGGTCGAGTAGCCGACCAACTGAATCGGCTGGCGCAGTTGATTGCACAGATCGACAGTCGCTATCTAAGCAGTCAACAAGCGTTGCAGGGCGTGCAGCAACAGTTGGTCAGTCAGCAGTCTCTGCAGGCCGATCGACTGAGCCGTATCGCAACCTTAACCACCGACATCGAGCAACGCCAACTGACCTGGGCTGCACAGCTGAGCCAGGCCGGCTTCGCCAGCGTGGCCTTGTTTCAGGCCGCTCTGCTCGAGGCCGGCCCGCTTTCGGCATTGGTGGCCGAGCTCAAGGCCTATCATCAGCGCGTCGCCGAACTGACCGGCCGCATGGCCCAAAGCGAAGGAGAACTGGCGCAGCACAGCCGACCCGATCTGCCGGCCTTAGCGCAGGCACTCGAGGCCGCCGATGCGCAGAAGAAGCTGGCTCGCCAAGGTTTGAGCGCGACCACCAGCGAGCGCGACTCACTGCTGCGGGTCAGTAAGTTGTTGCAGAAAAACCAAGGGGACTTGGCGCAAGTTGAGGCCGATTACCGCATTTACGGCACCCTGTCGGATGTCGCCAGTGGTCAAAGCGGCAATCGTATTAGCCTGCAACGCTTTGTGCTTGGGGTCTTGCTGGACGATGTTCTGCGCGAGGCCAGCCAGCGCTTGCAGCTGATGAGCAAGGGCCGCTATATTCTCAAACGCAAACTGGAGCGCAGCAAGGGCAATAAGACCTCGGGTCTGGAACTGGAGATTGAAGACGCTTACTCCAGCGCCACTCGGCCGGCCAATACCCTGTCCGGGGGTGAGTCCTTTATGGCGGCACTGGCCTTAGCGCTGGGCTTATCCGACGTGGTGCAGAGCTATTCCGGTGGCATTCGCCTGGAGACGTTGTTTATCGACGAGGGCTTTGGCTCGCTGGATATGGAATCGCTCGAACTGGCCGTGCAAACCCTGATTGACCTGCGTAAAACCGGGCGCACCATCGGGGTGATTTCACACGTCAGCGAGATGCGCGAACAGATGCAACTGCGCATCGATATAGAGCCGTCGCCACTGGGCAGCCGGATTGCTGTAGTGGGGGTTTTATGATCGATGGGTGTCTTTTGCATGCCAGTGGGAGTCTTTTGAATGGTCGCTAAACGCGGCCGGCTCGATCGGTTTATCAGCAAGGCCTGTCAAATCAGTCTGCGCCAAGTCAAGCCATTGCTGGCCCAACGGCAGATTTGTGTCGACGGTCAGTGGGTATCCGATGCCGCGCTGCAGATCGATAGTTTCTCTACTATCAGCTGCCAGGGGCAGCTGTTGCAAGAGCGGCAGCGAGTCTACCGGATGCTGCACAAGCCGGTCGGCGTGGTCAGTGCCACCGAGGACCCGATTCACCGCACGGTTCTGGATTTGATCGACGGCCCAGCCATCCCCGGCCTGCACCTGGCCGGCCGCCTCGACCTGAACTCCACCGGTTTGATGTTGCTGACCAACGACGGTCGCTGGTCGAAGCGGCTCAGCGCGCCGGAGACCAAGGTCGCCAAGCACTATCGGGTCGGGGTGACTCATCCGATCACGCCGGACTATATTCAGGCCTTTGCCGCCGGCATGTACTTTGAATTCGAAGACAGCACCACGGCCCCGGTGATCCTGACCATCGTCGCCGATCGCGTCGCCGATCTGGTGTTGACCGAGGGCAAGTACCACCAAATTAAACGGATGTTTGGCCGCATGGGCAATCCGGTGCTGAGCCTGCATCGGTTCCGCATCGGGGGGCTCTATCTGAACGGCGGCCCGGACGCTGACCGGACCAGTCCGCTGGCAACGGATCTCGCCGAAGGCCAATGGCGCGACTTGACAGCGTCCGAGTTGGGCCTGTTTGTGGATTGAATTTGGCGCCCCAGGGAGTAGGCTCGGGGCGCATTAATCAACAGTTAGGATGGCCATAATGAGAATTGAACTCGCCAATAATGTTGCCCTGGAACCGCTCAGCGCGGCGCATAGCCAACGGCTCTATGATTTGACCGAGGCCAATCGCGCGCATCTGCGCCAATGGTTGCCATGGTTGGATCATATTCAATCCCTGCAAGATACCGCCGCCTTCGTGCAATCGGTGGGCCAACAAAGCACCCGCGACGGTGTGCCGAACGTTGCCTTGTTTCATCACAATAAACTGTGCGGAGTCGCCGGTTTTCATGCGGTGAAAAAAATGCATGGCTCGGCCTCGATCGGCTATTGGCTGGCGCAAGGCAGCAGCGGGCAGGGCGTGGTCAGCACCGCGGTGCGGGAACTATTGCGCATCGGCTTTAGCGAGTTAAAGTTCAATAAGATTGAAATTCACTGTGCGGTACACAATCACAAAAGCCGGGCGATTCCGGAGCGTCTGGGCTTTCAATACGAGGGCAGTCTGCGCCAGTGCGAGTGGCTCTACACGCACTTTGTCGATCACGCCATCTATTCGCTACTGGCATCGGAATACTCGGCCTAGAGATTCTCGGTCGAGCCTTATCGACCGCCGTGGTTGGTCTTGTTATTGGTGTCGCGACTGGTTTGGATTAGGCGATCGCCACCCGGGACTAAATTTAGTTTAGCGGCCCGATCATAAAGCACAATATTCACCGTCGCGGCTAAATTCAGGCAGCCGATGGTGGGGATGTAAACGACTGCATCGGCCTGGTCGATTACGGCTTGGCTGAGCGAGCCATCTTCCGGTCCAAAGATATAGAGTGCCCGCTCCGGGTGCACAAAATCCCCCAAGGCCGTGGCGCCCTCAATCAGATCGACACAGACTCGGGTCAGCGGCGCGCTGGGTGCGGAAAAAAAATCCTCGACATGGGTCAATGGGATCCTATTGTGCACGCCCTTGGTGTCGGTCTGGAACTTCTTGGCCATATCGTAGCGGGTGCCACTGTAGAGCACCTCGTCGACACCGAAACAGCCTGCTGCGCGCAACACCGAGCCGACATTGGTAGGGCTTTTGGGGTTGGTTAGGGCAACCAGGGTTAGGCTTTGGGTCATGCGGTAAACCTTTGCTCGCGATCGGTTGGGCAGTATAGCTAAAGCAGGCGATGGGAACAGGGTCGCGGGCCAAGATTTGACTAAAAAGAATATTCTGACTAAATTTTGATCTGCCTCTTCGGACTGCTCGTAAAATTAACTTCGGCACGGAAGTGAGCAGATAGCGTCGCGCTCACCGGTTGTTTCCCTGCCTAAACTCGATTAAACCCTGTTCCCTGAAACGGAGTGAGAAACATGACCTTAACACGATCCCTGCAACCTATCCCGGTAACCACCAATGACAACTCAGTGGCACGGCCCATCCCGCAAGAAGCCTTTAACTGGTACGACGAATACGCCCACGGTCTGATCGATCGGCGCACCTTTATGGCACGGCTGGCGGGCCTTACGGCACTGGGTTTCAGTATGAGCGTGCTGACCGCGGCACTGATGCCGAACTACGCCGCGGCCGAACAGGTTTCGTTTAATGACGCCAGTATCAAGGCAACCTACACCAAGTTCGCCTCACCGAAGGGCTATGGCGAGTGCCAGGGCTATTTGGTTACGCCGAAAGAGCTGAACGGCACCGCGCCAGTGGTCTTGGTGATACATGAAAACCGTGGCCTGAATCCTTACATAAAGGATGTCGCCCGCCGCTTGGCCATGCTCGGTTTTATCGCCTTTGCACCGGATGCCCTTTATCCACTGGGCGGCTATCCCGGCAATGATGATGAGGGTAGAGCGATGCAAGGCTCACTCGATAAAGCCAAGTTGGAAGAAGACTTTATTGCCGCGGCCCTGTTCCTCAAAAATCATGAGCTCAGTAATGGCAAACTCGGCGCGGTGGGCTTCTGCTACGGCGGCTATGTGGTCAATATGTTGGCCGCAGCGCTGCCCGATGATTTGAACGCCGGTGCGCCCTTCTATGGCACACCGCCGGCCGAGGCGCTGCGCAGTCGCGTAAAGGCCCCGTTGAGTCTGCATTTTGCCGCCTTGGACAATCGAGTCAATGGCTCTTGGCCTGCTTATGAAGAGGCTCTGAAAGCCAATGGCGTCGACTACAACGCCTATATATACGACGGCGTGAACCATGGTTTTCATAACGACTCGACCGGCCGCTATGCCGAAGCCGAGGCGGAATTGGCCTGGCAACGCACGGTTGATTTTTTTAAAGCTCAGCTCAGCTGAGTAGGGTTCCCC
>NZ_CEYAVF010000003.1:155326-157049 GCF_982785585.1 Reinekea sp.
GCTCTATGGAAACGGTCGCAATTTTAGTCGACGTGCAAAACGTCTATTACACCACGCGCAGCGCCTATCGAAAAAACTTTGATTACAACGGCTTCTGGGCCGCCGCCACGACCAATCGTCAGGTAGTCGGGGCCTATGCCTATGCCGTCGACCGGGGCGACGAGAAGCAACGCCAGTTTCAAAATATTTTGCGCGCCATCGGTTTTGAGGTAAAGCTTAAGCCCTTTATTCAACGGGCCGATGGTTCAGCCAAGGGCGACTGGGATGTCGGTATTACCATCGACGCGCTCGAGGCGGCGGCACAGGCCGATATCGTGGTGCTGGTCTCCGGTGATGGCGACTTTGCCATTCTGGTCGACAAGATCCGCCAGAGCCATGGTAAAACGGTTGAGGTCTATGGTGTGCCCAAGCTCACCGCCAAGGCCCTGATGGACGCCGCCAACCGTTTTATCGCCATCGATGAGGCTCTGTTGCTGGGCTAGGGCTCTGCTGCCAGGGTAAGTTGTATTGTTAGCTTTTAGAGCAAATTTTTGGCGCTATTGGTCCGCCCTCTGCGGGGCAGTTGGTCGTCTATATCTGTATTATCATCGCCGAGGAGAACGAGATGAGCACGGAATTAGTTCGAGTGGATTACCATAACAGCGCACAGGCGAGCGATCTAATCAGGCTGCTCAACGACTATGCCTGCGATCCAATGGGTGGCGCTGAAGACTTATCGGCTCACAGCCAAAACCATCTAGTGGATGCGCTGCGGGACTTTCCGGGCGCCTTCAGCATCCTTTGCTATGTCGATGGCGTGGCGGCGGGCCTGACCAATTGCTTTACCGGCTTTTCGACCTTTAAATGTAAACCCCTGGTGAATGTTCACGATATGACGGTGGGCAGTGCATTTCGTGGCTTGGGCTTGAGTCAGCTGTTGCTCGCCGAAGTCGAAGTCATCGCGCGTGAACGCGGCTGTTGCAAGGTCACCTTGGAGGTACTGAGCGGCAATCAGGTGGCCAAAAATGCCTACCTTAAGTTTGGTTATGAAGGCTATGCCCTCGACCCCAGCATAGGCCATGCCGAGTTTTGGCAGAAGAGCCTGTAAGTTCAAGGGGCGATCATCAGACAAAAAAAACCCCGCGGCTGCGGGATTTTTTATTGGCTGGCTATTGGCTTGATCAGGCACCGTGTTGATTAGGATCGATGTTGATCAGGACCGCTGTTGATTAGGCCAAGGGACCGATGCCGACCTTGCTGCGGATCTCACGCAGGAATGGGCTGGCATAGAGACGGGCCTTATCGGCACCGGTCTGCAATAATCGATCGAGTTGAATCGGATCGGCCATCAGTCGGTTGTATTCCTGGCGCTTGTCCTTGAGCTCCTCGTTTAAAAACTCAAACAGGAACTGCTTCATCTCGCCCCAACCGATGCCATCGGCATAGCGTTGACGCAAGGCCGCTTGCTCGGCTGGGCCAGTAAAGGCCGAGTAGATGGCAAACAGAGTACAGCCATTCGGATCTTTCGGCTCACCGGGCATCAGACTGTTGGTTTGCACCTTATTGATCAACTTACGGAATTTCTTTTCGTCTTCGAATAACGGGATGGTATTGCCATAGCTCTTGGACATCTTGCGACCGTCCAGGCCAGGAATAATCATCGCCGTTTCATCGATCACCGCCTCGGGCAGGCTGAAGGTCTCGCCGTAGAGATGATTAAAGCGCTGGGCAATATCACGCGCCA
>NZ_CEYAVF010000004.1:0-15598 GCF_982785585.1 Reinekea sp.
TTTTATTGAATATGGCGGAGAGTGAGGGATTCGAACCCCCGGTAGGTTACCCTACGTCTGATTTCAAGTCAGGTGCATTAAGCCAGGCTCTGCCAACTCTCCGTGAGTGCGAGCGCAGTGTACCCTGTTGATCAGACGTGTCAATAATAAATGTGGCTAAGCTGCTGAAATTTAACAATAAGTTTTGTCGGCTTGGGCAGCGGGGGGCTCGTTTCTTGATCCAAATCAAGCTAAATGCAAATAGATTGCATTTGAGATTCATTATCATTTAGGCTGGAGGCTGAATCTTACGTTTTAGGTGACCCGGTGCAACTGAGTCAATTGGAAGTAGGGCAACCGGGCGTTGTGGCCGGTTTTGCCGAACAGGGTATGGCGTATCAGGCACGCTATCTATCCTTGGGCTTGATGCCCGGTGCGGCAGTGCGGGTGGTGCGCGTGGCGCCGCTGGGTTGCCCGCTGCAAATCAAGGTCGGTTCTACGTTGTTTAGTATGCGGCGCGTTGAAGCCAATCAAATCCTGGTGGAGGCCTCAAAATGACCCAGCCAAACACATTGCGCGTGGCGCTGATCGGTAACCCCAATTGTGGTAAAACCACGCTCTTTAACAGCCTAACCGGCGCGCACCAGAAGGTGGGCAACTGGCCGGGTGTGACCATTGAACGGAAAACCGGTGCATTTAGCCTGGTCACGGGCGAGCGTGTGGAGCTGGTGGACTTGCCCGGCATCTATTCCCTGGAGCAGGATGACTTTGGGCTCGATGAGCAGATAGCGGCTAATTGCCTGCTCCAGGGCGATATCGATATCATTATCAATCTGGTCGATGCCAGCTGCCTCGATCGCCAACTCTTGTTAAGCCATCAATTGCGTGATTACGATGTGCCCATCTTAGTGGTGGCCAATATGCTGGATGTGGCCGAAGCCAATCAGCAGACGGTGCGGCTCGATGCGCTGAGCCAAGTGCTCGGTCTGCCGGTGCTGGGCATCGTGGCGGCCAAAAGCTCGGCGGCGGCTTTGGTGCGGGCGCAATTGACCCAGGCTCGACCCTTTGTCGGCGCCACGATTGCCTTGCCCAAGTCCGGAGGTGCGCGCATTGCCGCGCGCTTACAGCAAACCTCGGGCTGGGTTAAGCAGGTGGTGGTGCAGGGCGATGGCGGCCGGTCCCTGACGGAGCGGGTCGATCGAGTGGTGCTCAACCGGTTCTTGGGCATACCGATCTTTCTTTTGTCGATCTATCTGCTGTTCACTTTTGCCATTAACGTGGGTGCCATCTTTATCGATTTTTTCGATATTCTCCTCGGCACCTGGCTGGTCGAAGGCACCCGTCAACTGTTAACGATGCTGCAAGCGCCGGCCTGGCTCAGTGTGGTATTGGCCGATGGCTTGGGCAGTGGTATCCAATTGGTGGGTACCTTTATTCCGGTGATCGGCTTCCTGTATCTGGGGCTGTCCGTCCTTGAAGGCTCCGGCTATATAGTGCGGGCCGCCTTTGTGGTTGACCGGCTGATGCAGTCGATCGGCCTACCCGGGCGCGCCTTCGTGCCTTTAATAGTCGGCTTTGGCTGCAATGTGCCCTCGGTCATGGCGACCCGGACGCTCGATCGCCAGGCAGATCGCATGGTCACCATCGCGATGACGCCCTTTATGTCCTGCGGGGCTCGGCTCACGGTTTATGCGCTGTTTGCCGCGGCCTTTTTCGGGCATCAGGGGCAGAATGTGGTCTTTGGCCTCTATCTGTTTGGCATTGCCATGGCCGTGTTAACCGGTTGGATCTTCCGGCGAGCCTTTTTTCAGGGGGCGATCAGCAGTTCGATTATGGAAATGCCGGTTTACCATATTCCATCGCTACGCAATGTCTTGATGACTACCTGGCACCGGTTGCAGAGTTTTCTACTGCGTGCCGGGAAGACCATTATTCAGGTGGTGGTGTTGCTCTCATTTTTGAACTCCTGGGGCACCGACGGCAGCTTTGGCCACGAGAACAGTCAGGCCTCGATCCTCAGTGCGATCAGTCGTGCCGCCACGCCATTGCTTGCGCCCATTGGTGTGCAAGCCGATAACTGGCCGGCAACGGTGGGGGTGATTACCGGTATCTTCACCAAGGAAGCCGTGGTTGGTACGCTCGATTCGCTCTACGCCGATGTCGCCGGCGTGGCCGATAGGCCGGCGGGTGCGCTCCACTTTGGTGCTGAAACCCTGCGCGCCGTGCGCTCTATTAGCGACAATGGCGCGGGCCTGATCCATGCCCTGAGCGACCCGCTCGGCATTCAGGTGGTGCAATACGACACCGTCGATCTGGCCGCGGCCGATCAGGCGGTGCGAGCCACCACCCTGACCACCATGGCGGTGCTCTTTGTCACCCCCTTTGCCGCCTTCTGTTATTTGCTCTTTATCCTGCTCTATACGCCCTGCGTCGCGGTCATGGGCGCGTTAGTGCGTGAGGCCGGCAGCCGCTGGGCTTGGGTGGTGATCAGCTGGAGCACGGTATTGGCCTATGGCGTGGCCACCATTGTTTATCAGCTGGGTACCGTACTCGAGCATCCGCTCAGTTCGAGCGCCTGGGTGGTGGGTATGCTGGTGTTGATTGGTCTGTATTTGCTGCTGATTAAACGTATGGGCCGGCCCTTGCCGAGCATTGCACCGTCCAATCGAATCCCGCTCCGGTTGATCGGCTAAAAAGTCGTCTTATAAGTCGGCCTGGCCGGCGCTGGCTTTGTTTGCCTTACATCAAAAGTATTCTGGCCAATCCTGATTAGACTGCCTGCTGCCAATAGTGGAGCACAGTCTATGACCAGCCTTATTTTCTACTCCAGCACAGACGGACACACCCGTAAGATTGCCGAAACCCTGGCCCAAGACTGGCCAGGCCCGGTGCACGTGGCGCCCTTGGCCGACGTCGATAGCTGGCAGGGCGATGAGCGGATCCGCTGTGTGGTGATTGGCGCGTCGATCCGTTATGGGCACTTTCAAGACGAACTGCTGAACACCGTCAGCCAACATAAGGCTTGGCTCAACGGTCGCAAAAGCGCCTTCTTCGGTGTCAATCTCACCGCGCGCAAGCCGGGCAGAGCCGACCCTGCTACCAGTCCCTATTTGCAACGATTTCTGCGTACCAGCGCCTGGCAGCCGGACCACGTAGCGCTCTTTGCCGGAAAATTGAACTACCCAATATACGGTTTTTTCGATAAGCACATGATCCGCTTGATTATGAAAATGACCGGCGGTTGCGCCGATGGCACCAGCACCATTGAATACACCGACTGGCACGCGGTAACCCGTTTCGCCAAGGCTATTTCCGCCTAGGTCTGATGCCAAGCCCTTGGATAGGTCCTTGACTGCTATGGCCTTTGTTATTTATACCGTTATCTATATTTTGGATTTTTTTATTGACTACGCTCTGTGGCGGATCGGTTAATCAGTTGATCAGTTGAGCGCGTCCAGGTCAGCGCGAACGCGCAGCTTAACCCCATCCCGCAAAAAAACCATTAGCCAAGCGGCAGGGCGGTGGTGTGTTTGATTCGCTCCATAGCAAAGCTGGAACTGACATCTGAAAGGCGCACCCGGCCGACCAGCCGCTTGTAAAAACGGTCGTAGGCCTCTATATCTTTTACCACCACTCTCAATAAATAATCGACGTCGCCGCTCATTCGATAGGCTTCGACCACCTCGGGCAAGACTTGCAACGCCTGATAGAAGGTTTCCAGCCAGTCATCATTGTGTTCATTGGTCTTAATAAAGACGAAGACATCGATGCCTAGCTCCAGTTGTTGCCGATTCAACAAGGCGACGCGTTTCTCGATATAGCCTTTGGTTTCTAAATTCTGAATGCGTCGCCAGCACGGGCTCACGGTAAGGTTGACCCGGTCGGCGATCTCCTGCACCACTAAGGTGGCGTCCTGTTGCAGCAGCTGTAAAATGTGCTTATCGATCGAATCGATCATATTTTTCACTTATATATATTATGTTAGAAATTTATACCCCTAATGTAACTTAATGGTGGAAATTTTGGAACCCATCGGGCGGCATGTTCGATTATCCTAAGCTGAATCATTAACGGATCGCCGCTTATGTCAGTTTCCCTCTCACGCTCGGCCCAGCCGTCATCCGCATCGGCCGTCGAAGCCGCGTCAACGAACGCTCAGGGAGAACCCGACCGGGCCTATTGGCAGGGCATTCAAGCCAACATTATTGAGGATCGGCAAAATCCAGATCGGCTCTACGCCGACTGGACCGCCAGCGGCCGCTTGTATCGCCCCATTGAGCAGCGCATCAGCGAGTTGGCCGGCCAGATCATGGCCAATACTCACACCGAAGACAGTTACACCGGGCGGGAGATGTCGCGTTATCTGGCCCAGGCTCATGAGCGCATAAAGGCGCATGTTCGAGCCGATTCGAACGATGTCTTGCTCAATGTCGGGACCGGGATGACTGGAGCGCTGGCTAAGCTGATGCGCTTGTTGGGTTGGTGGAGTCACGAATCGCATCGGCAATTGATACTCGATAACCTTGCCGAGCGGCCCTTGGTCTATATCACCCATCGGGAACACCACAGCAATCAGACCATGTGGCTGGAAAGCCTGGCTGAACTGCGCCTGATTCCCGCTCTCGACGGCGATGAGATCGATCTGGCTTGGCTCGAACAGGATCTGTTGCGTGAAGCCAAGCGCAAAATCAAGGTGGCTTCGGTGACCGCCGCCTCCAATGTGACCGGCATTGTCACGCCCTATCGGGACATTGCTCGGCTGATGCATGCTCAGGGCGGCCTAGCCTTTGTCGATTTTGCCGCCTCGGCGCCCTATGTCGATATCGATATGCACCCTAATGCCGATGAGTGGCTCGATGCGATCTATTTTTCGCCGCACAAGTTTCTCGGCGGACCGGGCAGTAATGGCGTGCTGGTCTTTAATCAGGCGCTGTACCAAAACCGAATACCCGACCAGCCCGGTGGCGGCACCGTCTTATGGACCAACCCCTGGGGCGAACATCGCTTTATTAAGGATATCGAGCAGCGCGAATCCGGCGGTACACCGGGCATCTTACAAACCTTGCGCACGGCTCTGGCGATTCAGCTGAAAGAGGAGATGGGCACCGAGCGCATTGCGGCACGCGAAGCCTGGTTGAATCAGCGGCTGTTTGCCCGTTTGAGTGCGATGCCTGCGGTGAGGGTTCTGTCCGATCAGCATCGGGATCGGCTGAGTGTGTTTTCCATCGTCTTTGCCAACCTGGATTACCGCAGTGCGGTGCAGCGGCTGAGTGATCGGTTTTACATCGAATCGCGTGGCGGCTGTGCCTGCGCCGGCACCTACGGTCACCATTTGCTGGCCATCGATCAATGCACCTCCAATGCGATCACAGCCGGATTGGACGAGGCGTGCCCAACCGATAAGCCGGGCTGGGTGCGCATCAGTCTGCATCCGTCGATGAGTGCGGCACAGCTGGATCGATTGGCCGATGCCATCGGAGCGGTGGCTCAGCTATCGGTCGACCAGACGCCACTGCCTAGAACGCCCGCCGCCGATTTTTGGACCACGCTTAGCTGAGTGCCTGCTTGGGGACATAGTCCGGCGTACATTAGGGCCGGGTTAAGTTCTCTGGGCCGGCACTGCGCACCACGATATTGTCTTCAATCCGCACGCCACCGAAGGGTGTTAACTGCTCGATCAAGGCCAAATCGCAGCCATGCTTGCCGATTTCGGCCTGCATCTTGGTTAGCAGCATGGGGATAAAATAGAGCCCCGGTTCGATGGTAATCACGCTGCCCTCGGCCAGCGGTCGAGTCAGGCGTAAAAAGGGCGCATGCTCGGGCGGCTTTTCGATCATGCCGCTGCGGTCTTGCTGATGGCCGCCGACATCGTGGACCTGCAAGCCGAGCAGATGCCCGATGCCGTGCGGGAAAAAGACCTGGGTTACCCGCTTGGCCAGCTGCTCATCGACGCTCAGCGAGCAGATGCCGGTCGCGCGCAAGGTGTCGGCACTATAACGCAGGGCCGCCTCATGAATCGCCAGATAGGGTGTGCCCACCTGACAGAGCTCGACCAACTGGCGCTGATAGGCATCGACGCGCTCGACCAGTTCGCGGAACACGCCCCGATCGGTGGTGCTGGTCCGGGTAATATCGCTGGCATAGCCGTTCACCTTGACCCCAGCATCGATCAGTAGGGTATGTGACTGCTCCGGTGGGGTCAGGTTTTTGCGTTCATAATGCAGCACCGCGGCCGATTCGTTCAAACCGACGATGGCACCGTAGGGTTCATCAATTTGCTGCTGTTCGCTGGCAATCAGGTAGGCACGGTGAATGTCGAGCTCGGACAGGCCGTTTAAAAAGCCCTGTTCGGCTGCGGCATGGCCCACCAGGGCGCGCTCATTGGCCCGGCGCAGCTGGGAAATCTCCCATTCTGTCTTGACCGCCCGATCGAAATTGAGCCAATGAATCAGATGTTCCGGATTGACCAACAGTTGATGGCGCCTGGGCAGAACGTGCGGGCTTTGGGTCAACACCGCGACCCGACCGGATAACTCACTAAGCCAGTCGGTATCGGCGGCGGCGATAATCTGCCAAGGGTCCGTCCAGGTGCCCGTGGGTGCGCTCGGGCAGACATGCCAAAAATCCTGCTTGGCCGGCCAATAGAGGCGCAGACCCTGAGTCGGGCTATAGACCACCCAGGTTTCAGCGGGCAGGTCATAGGGTAACCATTGTTGGGCAAAGGCCGCCGGATGAAAGGGGTGACTGAGGTCGTCCAATGCATAATGGGTTAGACTGCCAGCATGAACTGCGATGGCATCGAGTTGAAATTGATCACAGGCGAGCTGATAGCGCTGCATCAGGGCCTGAAGGTGGGCTTGATAGAGAGACATGGGGCCTGCATCCTGTTCGCTGGGTGAGTTGCTCCCGTTAGTGTAACGCTGGACGATAACAGGGGCTAGAGATGAAGTGTTTGGGTATTCTGGGCGGTATGAGTTGGGAAAGCACGGCGCACTATTATCAACTGATCAATGAGGGGGTTAAGGCTCGCCTCGGTGGCCTGCACAGCGCCGATCTGTTGGTGCGCTCGGTTGACTTTGCCCTGATCGAACGCTGGCAACAGCAAGGCGATTGGGACAGTGCCGCGGCCTATCTGGCCCATGCCGCACAGTTGCTCAAGGCGGGCGGGGCAGAAGGCCTGGTGATTGCCACCAACACCATGCATAAGGTTGCCGATGACATCATTCAAGCATCGGGTCTGGAGCTGATTCATATCGCCGATTGCACCGGTGCTGTGTTGCAGGCCGAGGGTCGCCAAAAAGTTGCACTCTTGGGCACGGCCTTTACCATGGAGCAAAGCTTCTATAAACAGCGCCTAATCGACCATTTCGACTTGGAAGTGATCGTTCCCGATCGAGCGCAGCGTGATGATGTGCATCGTATTATTTATCAGGAACTGTGTCTGGGTCAGATTAACCCAGCGTCACGACAACGCTACCAGGAAATAGTTGCTGACTTGGCCGACCGAGGCGCGCAGAGCGTGATCCTCGGTTGTACTGAGATCGGTATGTTGATCGGCCCCGATGACACCCCGGTGGCCTTAATTGATACCACCCTTATACATGCCCAGTCTGCCGTAAAGTGGCTGCTGGCCAAACAGTGAAATTAATAGGAGCGCGCATTGGCGATTATTGAAGCCGTATTGTGGGATATGGACGGCGTATTACTCGATTCAGAACGTCTGGTTCAGGATGTTTTCAGTCAGCTCATGACCGAGCAGGGCGTGATGGCGGACCCCGCTGCACGCTATTTGGAGACCGTGGGCATGAATCATCAAGGCATCGTGCAGTGGTATCTGCAATATGTCGATACTCTGGAGTTGGCCGAGCACTATTGCAGCTTGGTCGGGGCGCGCTACCGGAGCCGTGCCAGCGAGGAGTTGGAACTGAAAGAAGGGGTGATCGAGGCGCTCAACTCGGTCGCCGACGCGCATTTGCCGCAAATGGTGGTCACCAGTTCGCCTAACGCGAGCGCGCGCCAGAAATTGGCCCAGTTTGGACTCAATTCCTATTTTGAACATCTAATTGGCGGTGACCAGGTAAGCCAGGGCAAACCGCATCCGGAGCCCTATTTACGTGGCTGTAACCTACTGTCGGTCGACCCAGCTCGGGTGTTGATTATCGAAGACAGTGCCAATGGCGTTGCCTCGGGCTTGGCGGCCGGTTGCATGGTGGTGCATGTCCCAGATCTGATCGACACTAACCCGGAATGGCAGGACTCGATCTATGATGCACTCGATTCACTGGCGAGTTTTCCGCGCTGGTTGGCGATGCAGCGCGGCGGCGACTGGTTATGAACCTAGGCGCGATAGAACCCCTAGCGCATCTGGGTATCGAGCTAGTGCATTGCAATGCGGCAGAGGCGGTGTTTAGCCTGCCGCTGGACGGCAACCGAAACGACAAGGCAACGGTCTTTGCCGGCAGTCAATATTCGGTGTTGGTCCTGGCCGGCTGGTATCTGACCAGCGCCTGGGCGGCCGAACAGCAGCTGGGTGATAAGGTCGCAATCAAAGACTCCCAGGTTCAATATCCCAAGGCGGCGCTGACCGATTTGCGCATCGTGGCGCGTTTTGTCAGTCCGCCCGAGCGCCGGCCCAGTGGCCATTGGCGCGCGTTGTTGAGCGTCGAGGCACGCGACCAGCAGGGTGAACTGGTCAGCCAATTCACCGGTGATTACCGGATCCTTCAGGCGTGAGGGTGGTGCCCCTGAATCGGCTGTTAATTCAACCGACCGTGCAATTGAGCTGGATTGAACAGCATCGGCGTATCGAATTCGTGCTCGATGCCGCGCTGCAGGCACTCTTCAGCCGTCTCTGGTTGCTCTATCAGGCCGACAGTGCGGACACTGTGCCGGCCTTTCTCACGTCGGCGTCGGCGCAGTCCTTTAATCTGATCGATGACGATCGATTATTTGCCTTGTTGGTTGGGGCTGATTTTATCCAACAAAAACACCCACAATTTAGGGTTGAGCTTGGCCAAGCCAATCTGGTCTGGGCGATTTAACCGAGCAGGCCCGGCCTAAAACCCTATCGCCCAGCTCAAGAACTCGTCTAAATAGCTGAAATTAAATGGCTTTTCTACTATTCTAGGGAGCTTGACCCGCCATAAAAGAATTACTCGTGTTTGCAGACATCCGCCCCTTTCAAGATGCAGAAGTAAAGACCGTACTGAAAACAACCCTCAACGACCCAGCCTTGGCCAAAGCCATGGGCTCCTGGTTGGCACCGGGTTTGAACAAAAGAGCGCCGTGGCTGTTACAGCCGCTGATTCGCGCGCTGTTGAAGGTATATCTCTGGTCGGTAACCGATGTAGCGAGCTTTCAACAGAAATTAAGCCCGCTGGTGAGTCGTTTGCTAAAGAAGTCTGTCGCCGAGTTTTCGGTGCACGGTCTGGACCGACTGGATAAACAGAAGGCCTATCTCTTTGTGTCCAATCACCGCGATATCGTGATGGACCCGGCGATGTTGAATTGGGCCTTGCACCAAAACGGCTTTCAGACGGCGCGGATTGCCGTTGGCGATAACCTGTTAAGCCAACCCTTTTCCGCCAATCTGATGCGCTTAAACAAGAGCTTTATCGTCAAGCGGGGTATTACCGGGTTGAAGGCGCGCTTCAAAGCCGCCCAAGAATTGTCTCGTTATATCCACTATTCGATTCTCGACGAATCGGCCAGCATCTGGATTGCACAGCGCGAAGGTCGCTCCAAGGACGGCTACGATCGCACCAATCCGGCGGTCATCGGCATGTTTAGTCTGAGTAAGCCCAAATTGCGCGCCTACTCTGAGTACATCAATGAACTGAATATAGTGCCGGTGGCGATCAGCTATGAGCTCGATCCGCTCGACCTGGCCAAGGCGCGGGAACTCTATGCGCTGGAGACTAACGGCGATTATGTAAAACGTAAAAACGAAGATTTAAATTCCATTGCCCGCGGCATGACCGGCTGGAAAGGCCGGGTGCACCTGGAGTTTGGTGAGGTGTTGCAGGGTCAATTCGAAACCGACGATGAGGTCGCCGAACACATCGATACCCAAATCCACCAGATCTATCAGAGCTTCCCGACCAATGACTGGGCTGAGGCCTGTCTGAATAATAATGTCGGCGAGATCGCCAATGCCAATGTTGAGACGCTGAAAAAGCGGGTCGAGTCGGCCCGAGCGGAATTAAGACCCTATATTCTCAAGCAATACGCCAACGGTTTGCGTATGCGCCGCGGCGAGGCACCGCTCTAATGGCCTTACCAGGGGTTCAGGGTCTCCATCACATCGCGTTGATTTGCTCGGACTATCAGGTTGCTAAGCGGTTTTATGTTGAGCTGTTGGGCGGCACGGTGATTGCCGAAACCTATAGGGCGGCGCGTCAGAGTTATAAACTGGATATCGGTTTTCCGGGGTTTGAGTTGGAATTGTTCACCTTTCCGGCGGCCCCCGCGCGGCCCTCAACGCCTGAGGCCCAGGGTTTACGCCATTTGGCGATTCGAGTCCTGGACCTCGACGCGGCCATCGCCTACCTGCAGCAACACCAGGTGGTGGTGGAGCCGGTGCGCGTGGATGAACTGACCGGTAACCGCTTTACCTTCTTCCCCGATCCCGATGGCCTGCCGCTCGAGCTGGTCGAGTGCCTGAGCGAGCATGACCGAAGATAACTCGATACCTAGGCCAACAGCCGCGCCTAATTGTTAAAACGCATTGGGGCGGTTTAGGCAAATTGGCCTTTGCTTAGAAAGAGGGCATAACCATCGTAATGATGAGAATAACGGCAGCGGATCCGAAACCGGTTAAAAAAGTCAGGTAACCGTAGCGCAGCAGGCGGTATTTCTTCTTGGCCAGGTACTGCCCTAAACCGTATATTTCGCGCAACTGAATCTCATAAGAGAGCGATGAATCGTTTAATGTCTTTTCCATCATGACCAAATAGTCATCAAATTTTATCGTATGAAAGTCGCCAAAAAACATCGGATTGAAGTTGGGGTTGCTCAACTCCAAGTCGCCATCGGGGCGTTTGGCCATACTCATTTTCGGCATTACCGCATAACAGGCGAAAAAGATCGTAATCAAACAGAAGAACATCAGAGTCCCTAAAGCGGGACGATAGGCCAAATTGCTCAGTTGCGGCAAGCACAGGGTGGCGACAACGGATGACATGGTCAGCAACATATTGGCCTTTGCATCAGCCATAGACGAAAGGGTGACGTGGTGCTGACGCGTCTGTTTTAACATATGGTCGACGTGAACTGCCGGTGTCTGGATGTGCATAGAGGCTCCTACTGATTTATGAAGTTCCTGCCAAGACAGGCCCTCGGGTCGAATGTCATTCGGTATTAGTCTATCTTATATTAGGCTTCGCTCATTGGATTTTTTGTTCGTTGAGCCAAATTTCCCTCGGGCGAGTCGGTCTGTTATACCCTCATTTTTAGCCAGTCCGACGCTACATGAGCCCCAACATAGCATGAGCCCCAAAACAGCAGCGGTTAAAAATAATAGACCATCAGGCTAATGCATAGAACCACGGCAGCAGAGATAAAACCCGCCATGAAAGTCAAATAAGCAGCGCGTAAGGTGTTAAATTTCTTTTTCGCTAGATATTGGCCTAAACCGTGTATTTCCCGCAACTCAATCTCATGACAGAGTGTCGGATTGTTGAATACCTGTTCCATTAGAGTTAAATACTTGTCAAACCTGATAGTGTGAAAATCACCGAAAAACAACGGATTAAAGTTAGGATTGCCCAACTGCAGATCCGGGTCCAGCCGTTTGGTTAAATCCACTCTCGGGATCACCACAAAGCAGGCGAGGAAAATAGTCACTAACGAGAACAGCATTAGTATCGCCAGGGCGGGACGATAGAGCATATTATCCAGCAGCGCTAAACAGAGCGTGGCGGTCACGGACGATATCGTGAGCAACATGTTGGCCTTGGCATCGCCCAAGGACGATAGCGTCACATGGTGCTGATGGGTCTGTTCCAGCATGGGTTCTGCGAAATTGTCAGTTGTTTGGTTGGCCATTGAAATTCCTAATAAATAATGTATTTCAACTTAACAGCCACTCCGGCCGAACAGTAGTCGATAAGATGTATACTAACTCATAGACTACGTACTAAAAATGCCTAATACACCCCTTGGCTTTAATTCATTGCGGTGCGCGTGGAGACAGGAGTTCAGGGGCATGCCAACGCAGATCCTAACGGCCCCTGCACTGACTTATGGGTCGGTACCTATAGCGATATCGATACTAAATGCCCCCCCTTTTGACTTAAATTGACGATTCGACTAGTTTGTCCCACCGATTCTTTATAAAATCCCCTCACTTTCCAACCAAATAATGGTGTTTTCTATGGGCAGAGCCTATCAAAATCGCAAATTATCGATGGCTAAAACGTCCGATATGAAGGCCAAGGTTTACAGCCGATACAGCCGAGAAATTTATGTCTGTGCCAAGGGCGGTATCGAACCGGCCGGTAACTTGGCCCTCGGTGTTCTGATTGACCGGGCCAAAAAAGACCAGGTCCCAGCCCATGTGATCGACAAGGCGCTGGAAAAAGCCGCCGGCGGCGGCGGTGAGGATTTTGCCGTGGCCCGCTATGAGGGCTATGGCCCGGGTAGCACCATGGTTATAGTCGATTGTCTGAGCGATAACCCGAACCGTACCTTTGGCGATGTGCGCATCTGTTTCAATAAGGTTAAGGCCAAGATCGGCACGGTCGGTTCGGTCAGCCATATGTTCGACCATTGCGCCATCTTTGCCTTCACCGGCGATGATGAAGACGTGGTCCTGGAAGCGCTGATGGACGCCGATGTTGATGTCACCGATATCGAGGTCTCCGACGGTAAGGTAACGGTTTTTGCGCCCCATACCGAATACGCCAAAACCAAATCGGCGCTCAAGGCCGCCTTCCCTGATATCGATCTGGACGTCGATGAGGTGCAATTCGTGCCTCAGACCTCGACCGTGCTCGAAGGTGAAGATATTGTGCTGTTCGAGAAATTCCTCGAGCTATTGAATTACCTCGACGATGTTCAGAATGTCTTTCACAACGCTGAGTATTCGCTGGACGATTAGTCCCAAGCTCGTCTGCCGACAAAAAAGCCGCACCCTGGTAACAGGCTGCGGCTTTTTTGTGTCTAGCCGATAGCGGCCGAAACCGCTAACCGGGAGCGAGCGCTGTGCGCTGGTGCGCCAACTTTTTAAAGGCCCAACGGATTACCAGCAGAGACACCAAGAAGGTCAATGCATCGGAAATCGGAAAGATATACCAGATGGCGTTGATGCCGAACAACAGCGGTAAGATAATCAGCATGGGAATCTGCAGCACATAGACGTGCAGACTCGACAACAGCAGGGCCGGCTTGGCCTGGCCGATGGCTTGAAAATAGATCGACCAAATATTGGTCGCACCGGCCAGAGCGAACCCCAGAAAGAGAAACCGAGCGATGTCTTGGCCCTGGGCAATAAGCTGTAGATCCGTGGTGAAAATACGAAAGATCCAATCTGGAAAGAGCACCGCAAACAGGGTGATTAGGCCACAGTAGAGACTGGTCACCTTGACCGCAAAACGCGTCACCTCGGCGACCCGGTCATAGGCCTGAGCGCCATAGTTGTAGCCGCAAATCGTTTGGTAGGCGATCGTCATGCCCAGCAACGGGAAAAACACAAAAACAAAGACTCGGCCTAAAATGCCATAGGCGCTGATCAAATAATCCGCTTCGCTCAGGCCGGATTGGCTGAGCGAGTAGTTCACCAAGCCAATAACCAATGAGACCCCAAAATAGTTAATAAAGAGTGGGAAACCCAATGCCAAGGTATCGCCGCTAATAGGCGCATTAAAGCGAATATTGCTCAGTTTAATTTTGACATCGGTGCGGCCTGTACCAAACACAAAGAGCAGTAGGGCCAGCGACAAGAGTTGGGAGAAAACGGTCGCATAGGCCACGCCTTGGACGCCCCAACCGAGCACAAAGATCGCAATGGGGTCGAGGATGATGTTGGTGACCGAGCCCAAGAGCATCGACAGCATTAGGATCTTCATCTTACCTTCGGCTCGGGCCAGATCCGAGAAGGCGGCGCCGAGTAACACCGCTGGCGTGGCACTTAAGATTGGTACCAAATACTCCAGTGAATAGGGTTTTAGGGCTGGTGTGACGGCCAACAAGTCGAGTAGATCGTGCATAAAAAACAGACACAGAGCTGTGATACTGCAGCCCATCACCAGCGCCAGGAATAGGGTGTTGCCGGCAGCCCGTTCAGCCTCAGGCATGTTTTTGGCACCCAGACGACGAGCCACTATGGAGGCCGCTCCGGAGCCGATCCAGCCGGCGAGGGCGATGATCATCATTTGGATCGGAAAAACGATCGATACCCCACCGATTGCATTGATGCCCAAGCCTCGGGTGACAAAGAGGGCGTCGACCACATTATAAAGACCACCGACCACCAGGCCGAAGATAATCGGCAAGGACATGGAACTGAAAAGTTTTGGAATGGCTAGAGTGCCCAAACCGGTGCTACTGGCTGTCATAATAAATCCTAATGGAGCGCGCGGTTAAGCGTCGGCTATCGGGTTGAGCACCTGGTGAAAATGCTCGCGTACAAAGTTTTGACAGCCGTTGGCGCAGGCTGATGGCTGCCGCGGTCCTTCCAAACGCCGTCTGTACCCGTGTCTAAATGACCAGGCAATATACCCGAGTATTTATTCTCGGTCACCAAACTCCTTGAGCCGTTCACTCAGGCCGCTCCTGGAGACCCTTTTTAAGGTTCATTTCAGAATCGGGCGTTAAGATTCGGACTACATTGGCTAAACAGATAACAACGCTGTCCACAATGAGTCGACTGGCTTACGCGACCCGCCGGTGTGCTAGCAAGGTCAGTCAGGTTCAACCGTGCCGCGGTGGCCAGTGGATGTCATGATGTAATAGAATTGCCAGGCCCTCGGACGCCGGCGATTAAAGCTATTAGGATGTTGAAATGAAAATGAAGTTAGCAAGAACGGCGCTGCCTTTTAGGCGCCACACCAGAGGCTTGGGCCGATCCATTTGGTTGATTACCAGTTTAGCCCTGATCCTGAGCAGCTGTTCTGGCCTGGGCGTTAAGCCCTGGGCCCGCGGCACATTGGCTCGCCCGGACATGACCTTCGGCAACGACGCGCTCAATGGCCAGTTCGATAATCACATCTATTTCAGTAAAGAAGCCGCAAGCGGCGGCAGCGGCCAAAGTGGCGGAGGCTGCGGATGCAACTAAAATCCTCCCAGCTTAAATTGTCCATGCTCGCGCTAGCATCCGGGTCCTTGCTGAGCGCCGTCGGTGCCTCCGCGGCCGAGGGAACCGACTGGCAGGCCGAGGCGGCAGTGCTTTATTATGGTGAGCTAGACCGAGTCACGGCGCTCGAACCGGTGATTAACCTCAAGCGAATCTGGAGCCCCGAGCAGATTGCCTCGGCTACCCTGGTATTGGATACACTCGGCGGTGCCTCACATAATGGCGCGGCGGTGGTCGACAGTCCGCAGACCTTTGCGGGCAGTTCGGGTAGCTATGCCGCATCGAGCGATGAAGGCGATGATGATGATGATGATGATGATGATGATG
>NZ_CEYAVF010000004.1:15698-52441 GCF_982785585.1 Reinekea sp.
GGCGGGGAACAGACTTTCGCGGCCGGTGAGGTCCCGCTGATTAGCGGCTTTGAAGACTTTCGCATGGCCCTGGATTTGGCCTATACCCAACCCCTAAATACCCCGTTAAATACGATCAGTGTTGGAACGGCGTTGTCGAAGGAAGAGGACTATCTGTCGATTGGTGTTAATGGCGGTTTGGCAGCTGAGCTGTTTAGTCGAAATACCAAGGTCAGTGTCAGTGGCGCCGCCGCCTATGACCGAATTGCGCCCGAGGACGGTATTCCTCAAATTTTGGGCGATTCGCTCACGGCCGCATCGACGCTCAATAGCGCAGATAAATGGGTGGGCGAATATACCTTGGGGCTTACCCAGGTGATCAATAAAATCTCCATCGTTCAGCTCAATTACAATAGCGGCAAGTCGTCCGGTTACCACACGGATCCCTATAAGATCATCAGTCGGCTCGACAGCGCAGGCGTACCGGTGGACTATCTGAATGAATCCAGGCCCGAACAACGTGCTAAGCAAAGTCTATACAGTGCATTAAAAGTGGCCCTCGGTACCCACAGCTTAACCGCGTCCTATCGTTATTACTGGGACGACTGGAGCGTTGTGGCGAAGACAAGCGATGCTCTGCTGCGCTTTAACCTAAGCGAGCGATTGTATTTGGAGGGCCATGGCCGCTGGCATCAGCAGACTAAGGCCGATTTCTATCAGCTCTGGTTGGCCGAAGCCGAGGTGCCGGACTATGCCTCGGCCGATCATCGTCTCGGGGATTTGCAGACTCAGACCCTGGGTTTGAATATGGGCTATCAGTTTAGTGATAATCAGGCGGTCACCTTCCGCACCGAGTGGTATCACCAGTCGGATCCGGTCACCGGCAATAAAGCCGCGCAAATGGATGCCGTGATTTCCCAGCTTGGCTTCAAGATGGTGTTTTAACCGGAGGCGGGGATGAGCAGTGATAAGCCAGAAAGCGCGCACGGTTATCGGCTTAAGGCGGCCGAGCAGGGGCGCAGTGAGTTAGAGTGGGTGGTGGAGTTCGCCGCTATGGCTAGCCCATGTCAGATCCTATTGCACGGTGTGAACCGCCCCACTGCCGAGCGCTTAGCGGCTTTAGCATGTACCGAAGTGCACCGTATCGAACAAAAATACAGTCGCTATCGAACGGCAAATAGTATGGCAACGCTCAATCACAGTGCCGGCGGTGTGGTGTCTATCGATACCGAAACCATGGCGCTGCTGGCCTTTGCCGACCAAGCTTATCAGCTGAGTGATGGCCTGTTCGACATCAGTTCCGGCATTCTAGGGCGAGTGTGGCACTTCGACGGCAGTGCGAGATTGCCCGAGCAGTCGGCCATCGATGCGCTGCTGCCGCTGATCGATTGGCCGGCCGTGCGCTATTGGCACAACGCCGATGGCACCCAGGCATTTCAAATGCCCGCTGGTATGGCTTTGGATTTCGGCGGTCTGGGCAAGGAGTACGCCGCCGATCGTGCGCTGGCGGCCATGAGTCAGTCGGGTCTGCCCGGTTTGGGGCCAATGCTGGTGAATCTCGGCGGGGATATCGCCACCAATGGCGTGTTGTTCCCCGAGCACAGTTGGCAGATTGGGGTGGAGCCAGGCACCCTAGGTGGCAACGGCGGAAAAATTGCCGCCTTTTGCCTTACCTTACCCTCAGGGGCCTTGGCCACCAGTGGCGATGCGCGAAAGTTCTTGAAAAAAGATGCGCGCATCTACGGTCATATCCTCAATCCCAAGACAGGTTGGCCGGTAGCGGGCGGCCCTCGCTCGGTCAGCGTGTGCGCCAATACCTGCCTTGAATCCGGTCTACTCAGTACCTTGGCCCTATTGCAGGGGTCGCAGGCGGCTGACTTTTTAGATCAGCAAGGGCGTCAATATTGGCTCCAATGGTGATGCAGCCGATCTCTGCGCCGAACGCTTGCTACTAGATCGTATGCAGAAACGTGCCGTCCCAGTCGGGTGGCAAGAGCTGGTCTCTGAGGCTTTCAATGCGCTGCAGATAAACGCCATATAGCGCCGCTTGGGTCGATTGGAAGAGCAGTTCGGTAAACAGGATGGTTGCCCGATCCCATTCTTGCGCCAGGTAGGCCTGGTAGGCCCGATCGAACAGCGCCAATTCCGCAGGCCAATGGCTGGGCAGTTGATCGATCGGCGCCAGGGGTTCATAGACATCGACCGAATCGTTTTTGCCCCGGACCTGTATCTTGTCAATAAAGCGAAATGTCCAGGTGCTGCATTGTTTTTGCGTTTCCGGCCCGACCAATATATCGATGCCATAGAATTTGGTCAGGTTTTCCAAGCGCGATCCCAGATTAACCGAATCGCCCAGAACGGTGTAGGCCCGGCGAAAGCTGGAACCCATGTCCCCGACGTCCATCGGGCCGGTGTTAATGCCAATACCCACCCGGATTTCCGGGTACCCCAGGGCGAGCAGTTGGGGATTCAAACGGTCCAATATCGTGAGCATTTCGATCGCCGATTCCAACGCATGCAGCGGGTGTTGGGCATCATCTAGTGGCGCGCCCCAGAAGGCCATGACCATATCTCCGACGTACTTATCGATCGTGCCCTGATGGTTAAAGATGGCCTCGGTAATGGGCGTAAAATAGCGATTGAGCAGGTCTTTGACCTGGGTTGCCGTGAGGTTTTCTGAAATGGTTGTGAAGAACCTAATATCGGAGAACAATACTGTCATCTGACGGGTTTCCCCTGCAAAGCCATACCTGGCCGGTTCGGCCAGCATATGGGAGATATGGGCACTCGGGACATACTGACCAAAGACGCTGGTGACGTGTCGTTTGGCCTTGCGTTCGGATAAAAAACCCTCCAATAGATGCAGCGTGCCCAGCGCCAAAGCCAACAAGAAGCTGCTCGCGAGCGGTAGTGAGATATTTTGCTCAAACCAGAAATAGAGGTTAAAGGAGACCAGGCCAATTAGCAGTGCAATGGTGGCAAGGGTCAGCTGAAAGGGTCCGAGTCGGCTGGAATAGTAGGTGAAAATCAGCCCCAACAGCAGCAAGATAAGGGCGGTGATGGTGTTGGATTCCACTATCTCGACCGGAAAGGTGCCCTGTAATAGACCATTAAGCAGATTTGCGTGTACCTCAACCCCCGGATACTGGGTGCCGACTGGGGTACTGCGCAGATCGGCCAGGCCGACCGATGAGGTGCCGACCAGCACTAGGGCATTATCAAACGGCTCGGGGTCAAAGCTGTTGTGCACTATATCGCTGGCGGAGACATAGGGAAACTGGCCGCGCGGCCCGAGATAGGGCACCAACACGCGGGCCTTGAAGTCGGTATAGATCTGCTGGTCGACGAAATTGAATTTTGAAATCATATCGTAATCGGTGCTGAACGGGCGGATATTTATGTCGGTTTGTTCTATCACCAAATAGGCCATGCCCATGGCCAGCGAGAGGGACGGGTAGAGCTGTTGTTGATAGAGCTGGACCATGGGCGCGCTGCGCAACACGCCATCGCCATCGATGCTGGGCACGATAAAACCGGCACTGGTGGCCGCTTGTTGCAAAATGGGCACATTAGCGGTGAAGCCATTGGCCCGGATAGCGATCAAGCGAGCGGGTTGATCCGCCGTCAATTGGTAGATTGGCTCGGGCAATTGACCGACCTTGATGGTGGCGTCGTCCTGAAATAGGAACGAGAGCACTATATCGGTCCGGCTGAAGCTTTTGGCCAGAATAGCATCGTATTCGGTGGCCAAAATAAAGCCCTCTAATTGTTCGGCCAAATCCGGTCGGCCCTTGAGCCGCGCCTGTTGTTGCAGCGAACGGGTAGGGTTGATCTGTGGTTCGGTCATCAGTATGTCGAAACCAATCACCACAGCTCCCGCAGCGGCGAGATTCTCAACCAGCAGCGCGATCTTGTCGCGCGGCCAGGGCCAGCGACCCTCCTCGGCCAAACTCTTCTCATCGATATCGACGATAATGATTGTTTCATTGGCCCGCGGAAAACGTTCGTCGTCGAGCAAGAGGTTGTAGCGCCAGTCGTAAAACAGATAGTCGAGCCGTTTGATAAAGGAGTTGTAGTCACTCTGTGCCTGAAGAAGATGGTAGCTGGCCAGCGACAGGGTGATAAAGACGCTGATCAGGATAACCGTGCCGCGTAGGGCGTGGCGCTTTAAGAGGGTTAACACAGGCATAAAAATAGTCTTTAGCTCACAAGCAGACATTGCTACCCTCAGCGTAGCTGACAATTGCCATGAGGTTAACAAAGTGTGGACGACTAAACGCGGGTTTCAAATACTGTTCTATCTGCTGCTGTTGAGCGTTTTGGTGCTGTCTCTATTGCCCATCGATCAGCCGGACTTTTCCCCCAACGACAAGGTTAATCATCTGTTGGCCTATGGGGTCCTCATGGTGTCAGGCTATCTGGCCCATCGACATCTGGTCTTGGCCGCGCTGATCGTGATCCTATTTGGCGTGTTGGTGGAGCTGCTGCAAGGGCTTACCAGCTATCGGATGTTCAGTTTCGCCGATATGGTAGCCGATTGCGCTGGTGTCGCACTGGGCTGTGCTGTTATTTTAGCGGCCAAGCCGATCATTAAAAAAATTCGACAGGAACGCTAAGATGACCAAACGCAATATTGCTCTGGTAGCACATGATAATAAAAAGCAAGAGCTGATGACTTGGGCCAAGGACAATCAAGCGTTGTTCGCCAATATTGGCATATACGCGACCGGTACCACCGGCCGGTTGGTCGAACAGACGCTGAATCGCCCGGTACAGCGCCTCTTGAGTGGCCCGCTCGGTGGCGACCAGCAGATTGGCGCGAAGATCGCCGAGGGTGCCATCGATGTATTGATCTTCTTCTGGGACCCGCTTGAACCGCAGCCGCATGATCCCGATATTAAGGCCTTGCTGCGCATCGCGGCGCTGTACAATATCCCGGTGGCCTGCAACAAGGCCAGCGCCGATTACATTATCAATTCACCGCTGTTGCACAACGACTATAAGCCCGATTTACCGGATTTCTCGGCCTACACCAGTCGGCAAACGCCAATTGATATCGTTTAATCGACTTCCGTTAATCGATTGGGCTCTATTGCATTAAGACTTAGCGGTTGACGGCAACGGGGGCCGTTCGGTCGGTCGTTTTGAAAACCCATCAGGCCGATTGAGCCGCCAAGGGGCAACCGGGCCAAATCCGTTGCCCCTTTTTAGTGGACTAAATAGCTGTGGGCCTAGGTTTGCCCGTAAGGCATACAGTATCGCCTTATATTCTAATTCCCCATATTGCCCACTCCTGCGCGCCATTTTTAAGTTTCACTTCAGATTTCACCCTTATCATAAGGGCTATAAATTTGATGGAGATCGCTATGGCGTTGAAAATATTATCTCTGGTTTTAGCCTCCAACCTGGCCATTGGTCAAGCCCTAGCGGATGACGATTGCAGCGATCCGGTGGCCAGTTGGCAACCTCGGGAGCAGCTGCGCCAGTTGTTGGTCGAACAGGGTTGGGACGTCAAACGCATTCAGGTCCGTGAGGGCTGCTATTTGGTTAAGGGCTACGATGCCAATGGCCATCGCATGGCGGCCCATTTTCGACCCGCCTCCTTTAGGGCGCTCAAGCTTGAAGTTAAGTTTAATGACAGCGCGTCCACCGCCGAGTATTTGGATATTGAATCCCCGTGGTAATGAAGCCGCCCCCTGTCCCTTTTAATCAGCGCCCGGTTCGGCGCGTTGATCGCCAACCGATTGTTATACCTTTAATTGGAGTTCTAAATATGAATAAACGCCTATGGATTATGGCCCTGGTGATCGGTATTGCAGCGGCCGCACCGGCCTATGCGCGCAGCATGACGCTGACCACCGAACTGAGCAACTACTCCGGTGATGGCGCCTATCTGGCAATCTACATCGCCGATCAGGCCGGAGCCTATCAGCAAACCCTTTGGGTGGCCGGACGTAAGTCCAAATACTATCGCCATCTGGGCGGTTGGGCCCGCGGTTCCAATCTAGACTCAAGCGAATTTGACGGCCGAACCGGAGCCAGCGTCCTCAAAGGTCGCACCTTGTCGACCACGGTCGAGATTGCTGACAACCTGATAGATGCCGGTTATCAGATATTGATAGATTCCTCGGTGGAAGATAAACGTGACATTCGCAACGATGTCAGCGTGCCACTGACCCAGGCGAACAGCGCAAAAGCGGTGAGCGGTCGCGGCTATATCAAGGCCTTCTCCTTCACCCTCTAAGCCTTATTCGGATGCCTGCTATGTTACGAACATTCCATTCTGTGGCCGCATGGCTAGCGGCCCTATTGGTACTGGTGCTTGCTCTAACCGGTGTGGTTTTGGCGGCCAGCCCGCTGATCGATCGGGCGCAGGCCCGGGTGTCGGGTACGTCAGCCCTGTCGGTTGCCGAGGTCGTCGGTCGCATTGTTGAGCACTATCCGAGCACCGAGCAAATAGAGCGCACTCCCTCAGGCTCCCTGATCGTTTATTTTAGTGCTGCCCAAAACAGCGTCGCCGATCGAGTTGACCCGATCACCGGCCAGGCCATTGCCCCCTATCAGTTGTCGCCCGTTATGGTTTGGATCAAAAGCCTGCATCGTTCCTTGCTGTTGGATACGCCCGGGCGAGTGGTGAGCGCAACCGCTGCGCTCATGATGCTGCTCCTGAGTCTATCCGGCGCCGTGCTCTTGCTACGTCGTTTGGGCGGTTGGCGGCGTTTGCTTGGGCCCGTGCAAGGTCCGTTACGCTCTCGTATCCATGCCGAACTGGGCCGCTTTGCCGTGCTGGGGCTTATTTTGTCGGCCAGTACCGGTCTCTATATGTCTGCCACCACCCTCGGGCTGTTGCCGGATAATCAGCAAATGGACCCGCTCTTTCCGGACTCGGTGTCCATAGGCACGCCGGCGCCGGTGGGCCAACTACTCGCCTTGCAAGACCTTCCCATCGGGGCCTTGCGCGATCTGGTTTTTCCCTATCCGGGCGATCCGGCGGACGTTTTTTCACTGCGCACCCGGGATGGTTTGGGGTTTGTCGATCAAAATAGCGGCGAGCTGCTGTCATTTAGAAGCTTCGGCCCGCTCCAGCGGGTGTATGAATTCATCTATATGTTGCACACTGGCGAAGGTCTTTGGTGGCTGGCCCTGATACTCGGCCTGACGACCCTGACCGTGCCGGTGATGACCTATACCGGTCTGGCCATTTGGTGGCGCCGCCGCGCCGCCCTCGTCACGATCGCCGATAATAGCCCGGCAGTCCAGGCCGATACGATCTTGCTGGTGGGCAGTGAGGGCAACACCACCTGGGCGTTCGCTAAAACCCTATTCGATGCCCTGATTGAGGCCGGTCACCGCGTTCATATCGACAGCATGAATGCGCTAGCCGATTCGTATCCCAAGGCTAAACAGCTGTTTATTCTCACCTCGACCTATGGTGATGGCGCCGCACCCAGTTCGGCCCAGCAGTTCTTGGCCAAGCTAGCGCGTATTCCCGATGAACGCTCGATACCCGTGGCCGTGTTGGGCTTTGGCGATCGTCAATTTGCCCAATTTGGTGCCTACGCTATCGCAGTTAAGGACGAACTCGACCGCAAGGGCTGGCCAGCATTGCAACCTTTGACCCTGGTGGATCGGCAATCGTGCCAAACTTTTAGCCGCTGGGGTCAAGAGTTGTCTAACTACCTGGGTAGCCCTTTCGAGTTGGCGCATCAGCCGGTGCGGTTGCCGACCAGTAGCCTGCAATTGCTCTCGCGCACCCTATACGGCGAAGCGGTCGATGCGCCTATCGTGGTGTTGCGTTTTGGGCTGGGTAAAAAGCCGAAACTGCCGAGTTTTTCCGCCGGGGACCTGGTAGGTATCTATCCACCGGAGCAGACCAGCGCGCGCTTTTATTCCCTTGCATCGTGCTCCGGGGATGGTGAAATGGAAATCTGTGTGCGCCAACAGGACGGCGGCATCTGTTCTAACTATTTGCACAGCCTAGCCGTCGGCGATTCAATTGCCGCCTACATCCAAGTGAACGCGCAATTTCGCCCTAATAGCGAATCCCGACCCAGTATCCTAATCGGCGCCGGGACCGGTATAGCACCCCTGGTCGGCTTTATTCGCCACAACCAACGTCACCAGTTGATGAGCCTCTATTGGGGCGGGCGGCACCCAGACGCCGACTATCTGTTCGCAACCGAACTGGCTCGTTATCTGGCCGATAATCGTCTGAGCCGGCTGGTGACCGCCTTCTCGCGTCATGCGGATGCGCCGGGCTATGTTCAAGACCGGATTCTAACCGATGGTCCGGAGCTGCGCCGCTTGGTGCTGCAGGGTGGCGAGTTCTTGATCTGTGGTGGCAAGGCGATGAGTGTCGGCGTGCAAGAGGCGTTAAATACGGTCTTGGCCCCCCTGGGTATCGATGTTAACCGACTCAAATCGACCGGTCGTTATCGGGAAGATATCTATTAACCGACTGGGTTATGTAAATGGTAATGAGAACTATTTGCATTTAGGAGGGGGTTGAGGCTATGATGGCCTTCTCATTAAAACAGCAAAGGAGATCCACATGACATCGATATGGTTAAGAACAGGGTTGTTGGTTACGGCGGTGCTTGCCGGGGGCGTGCAAACCGCCCAGGCGGAGGTCAACATCTATTCGGCCCGAACTGAGGCGCTCATAAAACCGCTGCTCGATCAGTTCAGCGCTCAGACCGGCATTAAGGTCAATCTGGTCAGCGGCGGCGATGATGAGCTGATCAGCCGGTTGCGCATCGAGGGCAGTAAGTCCCAGGCCGATCTGCTGATTACCGCCGATGCCGGTCGCTTGCACCGTGCTAAAGAATTGAATTTATTGCGCGAGCTGCACAGTGAGCGGATCGATGCGGCCGTACCCGCCAATTTACGGGATGTCGATGGCACCTGGATCGGTTTGACGATGCGGGCTCGGCCGATCTTTTACCGTAAATCGGCGGTGGATCCGACTCAATTGTCGACTTACGAGGCCCTAACCGACGCCCAATGGGCCGGGCGCATCTGCATTCGCTCCTCGAGTAATATCTACAATCAATCGCTGATCGCCTCGATGATCGCCTCGGTCGGTGCCGATGCAGCCGAAACCTTTGCCTCGGGCTTAGTGGCCAACCTCGCCAAGCCACCGGGCGGTGGCGATACCGATCAGCTCAAGGCGGCTGCGGCCGGTGTCTGTGATCTGGCCATCGCCAATACCTATTACTTCGGTCGATTGATGGCCAGCGACAGCGCCGAGGACCGTGCTGTGGCGGAGCAACTCGGCGTGTTTTGGCCAAACCAGGGCGATCGCGGTACGCACGTTAATATAAGCGGCGTGGCGTTGACTCGAGCGGCGAAAAACAGCGTCGACGCGATTGCCTTAGTGGAGTTTATGCTTACGCCTGAAGCCCAAAACTGGTACTCCGAGGTAAACAATGAATACCCCGTTGTGAGCGGTGTCGAGCCGTCCGCCAAGCTAGCCAGTTTGGGCGCTTTTAACGCCGATGCGCTTAACCTCACCCTGTTGGGCGAAAACAATCGTGCGGCCGTGGAGTTGATGGATCGAGCCGGTTGGAAATAAAAACCCCGCTAACCCCACCCTTGCGGTGGTTTAGGGTGTAAACTTGCGCGCCCTTCGGGGCGTGTTTTAGCTTCTAAATCGTGAGGTTGGTTTGACTGTTCATCGCTTGGCTCGTTTGTCTCTAATCAGCATTCTTATTGCGCTGCTGTTGTCGGCCCCTATCTGGGTGATGCTGGGGCAGATATTTGTCGATACCCGGAGCATTTGGCAGCATCTGTGGCAAACGGTGCTGCTCGACTACGTCACCAATTCATTGCTGTTGATGTTTGGTGTCGGCGTTGGCGTGTTGCTCTTGGGGGTCTCTACGGCCTGGTTGACCAGCTGCTGTGAGTTCCCTTTTCGGCGCAGCCTAACGCTCTTATTGTTGCTACCCATGGCCATGCCCGCCTATATTATCGCCTACACCTATACTGGCTTGCTCGACTTCGCCGGTCCGGTGCAAAGTTGGATCCGGGCGGTCACCGGCCTGGCCTATGGCCAATATTGGTTTCCACCGATTCGTTCCCTAACCGGTGCTATGTTGATGCTGGCTTTGGTGCTCTATCCTTATGTCTATTTGTTGGCTCGAGCCGCCTTCCTGGCGCAATCCTCAACTCTCTTAGATGTCAGTCGCACCCTCGGTTTATCGGCTTGGCAAAGCTTTTATCGGGTCACCTTGCCGATGGCGCGACCGGCCATAATCGCGGGTCTGTCCTTGGCGCTGATGGAAACGCTGGCCGACTATGGCACGGTGCAGTTCTTCGGCGTAACTACCTTTACCACCGGTATATTTAGAACCTTCTATGGCTTTGGTGACGCGGCTGCGGCCGCGCAACTGTCATTGTTGTTGCTGAGTTTTGTGGTGGTTCTGGTTGCGTTGGAAAAATATTCCCGGCGCCGGATCGGCTATTACGCTGCCGCCAATTATCGTCCGATACAACGCCGCATGCCAATTCAAGGCTGGCGTGCGTTGCTGGTTATCGGTATTTGCTTCGGTCCGGCTTTGTTGGGCTTTATCCTTCCCGCGGCGCTCTTGCTAACCTGGTCGCTGAGCAGCGCGCAGTGGTTTGATACGGCCTTCCTAACCCTGATCTGGCACTCCTTTTCGCTCGCCGCCGGCGCCGCCTTGATCTCGGTGAGTCTGGCCTTTGTCCTGGCCTATGCGGCCCGACTGGAAAAAAACCGTGCCACCCAATGGGCCGTGCAAGTGACGGCATTGGGCTATGCCATGCCCGGAACCATTATTGCGATCGGGGTGATCATCAGCCTGTCTGGCCTGGACCATTATTTGGTACCCCACCTGGAAGCGCTATTTGCCGTGGATCTGGGGCTGTTGTTTTCCGGTAGCCTGTTCGCCTTATTGTTTGCCTATACCATTCGATTTTTAGCGGTCTCGCTCGGCTCGGTGCAAAGCGGCTTACTGGCGATAAAGCCCAGTCTGGACGCCTCGGCGCGCCTGCTCGGCCGGACGCCGTTGCAGGTGCTGACCTCCATCCATGTCCCACTGCTGCGTGGCAGTGCGCTCACGGCCCTACTCATAGTGTTTGTCGATGTGTTAAAAGAGTTGCCGGGCACGCTGATATTGCGGCCCTTTAATTTCAATACCCTCGCCGTGCGAGCCTATGAGTTGGCCTCAGATGAGCGCTTGATCGATGCCGCGCCGGCCTCATTGATGATCGTCTTGGTCGGCCTGTTGCCGGTCTATTTCTTGAACCGTTCGATCAACCGGAGCTGATTGATCTATGTTAAGCACTAGCGTACCTCGCCATCAGGCGCTGATCGTCGATCGGGTTGAAATCCGTTATGGCACCGTAAGCGCGGTTAAGGATGTCAGCCTCAGGTTAGAGCCAGGACAGATTGGTTGTTTGCTCGGCGCCAGTGGTTGCGGCAAGTCGACCTTGCTGCGCGCCATTGCCGGCTTTGAACCGATCGCCCATGGCACCGTCAGTTTAAGCGGGCGGACGCTGTCCAACCCCGGGTTTATGGTGCCGGCTGAGCAGCGTAAAATTGGCATGGTGTTCCAGGATATTGCCTTGTTTCCGCACCTAACGGTGGCGCAGAACATCGCCTTTGGCCTCACCCATCTCAAGGCGTCGGACCAGGCGGCGCGGGTTAGCGAACTGCTGGTGCTGGTCGGCCTGGCCGGTGCAGAACAGCGCTATCCTCATTCGCTCTCGGGTGGGCAACAACAACGCATCGCCCTAGCACGGGCCTTGGCGCCGAAACCCTCGGTGCTCTTGATGGATGAACCGTTCGCCGGCCTCGATACCACGTTGAAAGAAACTCTGGTGCCGGATATTCGTCGAATTCTGGTGCAGGAGGGCATTACCGCGTTGGTGGTCACCCACGATCAACAGGAAGCCTATGCTATTGCCGATAAGGTTGCCCTGATGCATCAGGGGCGCATCGAGCAGTTTGCCTCGCCGTTTCAAATTTATCACCAGCCCGAGACCCGTTATGTCGCCGACTTTATCGGTCAAGGCTATTTTTTGCCTGCGACGCTACTCAGTGCGCACCAACTCAATACCGATCTGGGGGTCCTGAGTATGCCCGATGCGGCCGCCTTCCCAGACCTGGCTGAAGTTGACCTGCTGATACGACCCGATGATGTGCTGCACGATGACGAGAGTGACTTTTTAGCTGAAATTACCGGCAAGCATTTCAAAGGTACCTTCTTCCAATATGAGGTGACCCTGGCCAACGGTCGGTCGCTTTTGTGTATTGCCTCGAGCCACCAGGACCATAGAGTCGGACAACAGATTGGTATTCGGCTCGATCTGGATCACTTTGTGTTGTTTGCACGGGCCAGCGTCACTGAGCCGCAGGAAGCCGTTTCAGCCGAAGCGATATTAGAATAACCGCCGCCAGCAGGGCGGTGGACGCCAGCAGGCAGGCCGTTAAGCCATACTGAACATAGAGATAGCCGGACAGTACCGTGCCGATCAGGCGGCCCATGGCATTGCTCATATAGTAAAAACCGACATCGAGTGAAGCGCCGTCGGATCGTGCCCAAGCGACAATCAAATAGGAATGAATCGAGCTGTTGATGGCAAAGAACAGGCCAAACAGACAGAGCAACAGGGTCAGGACCGCGGCGCTGATCTCTAGCGCGAGCGTCAGGCCGAACAGCAAAAGCATGGCCGCAAACAGGGGTAGGGCGGCCCAAAAAGCCCGACGGCCATCGGTCGGCTGGCTAAAGTTCATCAAGAGTTGCGGGGTAAAGCCTTGCACCACGCCATAGCCGATAATCCACAGCGCAAAAAAAGCCCCGACCTGAGAGTGGGACCAACCATAGCGGCTGGCCAGACTGATCGGCAAGGCGACGACAAACCACACATCACGCGCGGCAAACAGACACAGGCGAGCCAGACTGAGCCAGTTAAGCGGCGCGCTGTTGGCAAAGACCTGCGAAAACTTAGCCCGGGCACGTGACTTGCCCAGATCCGACTGCAAGAACAGGATGCTGGCGCAGCCGGCCGCCAATATAATCATCAATAGGCTGGCGATGGCCCACCAAAAGCCCACCGACCAGAGTAAAAAACCGCCGAGGAAGAAGCCCACGCCCTTGAGCGTATTTTTAGACCCGGTTAGGGCCGCGACCCACCTGAAGAGCCGCTGATTTTGTCCGGCTGGCAGTAGACTTTTCAGCCCGGCTTTGGCGCTCATCTTATTGAGATCTTTGGCAACACCACTCAGCGCTTGTGCCGCCATTACCCACCCCAGCGTCAGCCAGGCATCGGGCACCAAGAGCGCGCCTAGGGCGATCGCCTGACAGAACAGACCCAGGTTCATGGTTCGGTTTAGACCGATGCGGGCGCCGAGCCACCCACCCACCAAGTTGGTGATCACACCAAATAACTCATAAAACAGAAACAGCCAAGCGATCGCCAAGGCATCGTAACCGAGCTGATAAAAATACAGCACGATCAGCATGCGCAAGGCGCCATCGGTCAGTGTGAAGGCCCAATAGTTGAGCGTGATCAGGCTGTATTGGCGCAGAGCCGTTGGGTCAGCTGCGGTCACAACCGGTGTAACAACCGTGCCAGCTCGGCGGTGCGGTTAACATAGCCCCATTCGTTGTCATACCAGACATAGAGCTTCAGTTGGGTGCCATTGATCACCAGGGTCGAGAGTGCGTCGATGATCGCGCTGCGTGGATCGGTGCGATAATCGATACTGACCAGGGGCCGCTCTTCATAGCCGAGTATGCCCGCCAAGCTGGTCTCCGCGGCCTCCTTTAGAGCCCGGTTGACCTGCTCGGCCGTGACCGTTTGCTCCAGCTCGAAGACACAATCGGTCAGCGAGGCGTTGAGCAGTGGCACGCGCACGGCGTGGCCGTTGAGCTTACCGACCAACTCCGGGAAGATGGTGGTGATGGCTTTGGCCGAACCGGTGGTGGTGGGGATCAGACTCATACCCGCGGCTCGGGCCCGGCGCAGATCCTTATGGGGCGCGTCGACCAGCGTTTGGGTATTGGTAATATCGTGCAGCGTGGTCATCGAGCCGTGCTTGATGCCGAACTGCTGATGAATGACCTGCACCACCGGCGCCAAGCAGTTGGTCGTGCAGGATGCGGCGGTGATAATTTGGTGCTCAGCGGTCACCAGGTGATGATTGATACCCATCACGATATTGGGAATCACGGCCGACGGCACCGGCGCGGTGACAACCACCTTTACGCCCTGATCCCGGTAGGGTTGCAGCGCGGCGTCGGTCTTAAATTGGCCGCTGGCTTCTATTACCAAGTCACAGTCGCTCCAGTCGGTGTCCGCGATCTGGAGGTGGTGGGTTAGGGCGACGGTCTGTTGGCGTAGGGTCAGGCTGGCCGAATCCAATTCTTGGGCCGGATGCGGCGCCCGGCCGTGAATCGAATCGAAGTTATACAGATGCACCAGCGTCGCACAATCACCGGCCGGATCGTTGATTCGGACCAGCTGTACGTCATCCTGTTGCAGCAACACACGGGTTGTTAGCCGCCCCATTCGCCCAAAACCGTTGATTCCCACTCTTAACATCGATTTGTTCCTGTTTGGTTTGAAATGCCGTTCAGTTTATGACACGTCTATGACAAGTAGATGACAATCCTGCCATCTCGGCCGGTGCTCAGGACAGGCGAGATTGAAAGTCATCGAAGCTGAATTCTTTCACAATCTGGAGCCGATCGGTCAACGAATTCCAGACGGCCAGAGCCGGCAAACGTGTGCCATTAAAGGTACTGGTTTTCACCATGGTGTAGTGGGCCATATCTTCGAAGATCAGCCGCTGACCCAGTTCCAGGGGACGATCGAAGCTATAGTCGCCGATGACATCACCGGCCAAGCAGGTCATACCGCCTAAGCGATAGGTGTGGGCCTTTTCGTCGGCCAAGCCGGCCCCGAGCACATCGGCCCGATAGGGCATTTCCAAGGTGTCGGGCATATGGCAGGTGGCTGAAGTATCCAGGATGGCCTGGGGCAGTTGATTGAAGGTCAGATCGAGCACCTCGGCAACCAGCACACCGGTGCCGATGGCAACCGCTTCGCCCGGTTCCAGGTAGACCTGGACCTGATATTTGTCTTTAAAGGCTCGGATACGTTTGATCAGGCCATCGACATCATAGCCCGGTGCGGTGATATGGTGACCGCCGCCAAAGTTGACCCAACGCATCTGTGCCAACAGATGACCGAACTTGTCCTCGACCGCGCTCAGGGTCCGGTCTAAGGCGTCAAAGCCATGCTCACACAGGGTGTGGAAGTGCAGGCCAGTGATGCCCGCCAGTTGGCTTTGATCCAGCTCTGACAGGGGGATGCCGAGCCGGGAGCCGGGCGCGCACGGATCGTAGATGGGCACACCGCCCTCTGAATGCTCCGGGTTGATTCGCAAACCGAACCTCAGTTGCGGGCGCGCTGTCAGCGCACTCTGAATCAGCGGTTGAAAGCGCGCCCATTGCGCGCTGCTGTTAAACACCACGTGATCGGCGAAGGTAAGCAGTTCGGTCAGGTCGGCGGCGCTATAGGCGGCCGAAAAAACATGCACTTCACCGGGATAGTGCGCCTGGCCCAGTCGAGCCTCGTGTAAACCGCTGGCACAGGTGCCATTGAGATACTCAGCCGTTTTGGCGCCAAAGTGCCACATAGAAAAGGCTTTTAGCGCGGCCAGTACCTTGGCGCCGCTGGCATCGGCAACCTGTTTCAGTAGAATCAGGTTACGCTCTAGGGCGATCTCATCGACGACAAAACAGGGTGAGGGCAAGCGCGACAGGTCGAGTTTTGAAAAATCGGTGAATTGCATAGTAGGGTATCCGCCTAAACGAGAGGACTTAGGGGTAATTGGGTGAGTCCGACAAAAGCCAATGCGCGTTCGGCGCGCATTGGCTTGGGGCACAAGCCAGAGGGTAGGTTCTAGTGGTCCAAATTGAAATCGTTCATTTCCACCAGATGCCAGGGCAGGCCATAGAGATTTAAATCGGCCATAAACAGATCCGGGTCCATCTGCTCCATATTCCAGACACCAGGCTTTTGCCAATGGCCCTGAACGATCATCTTAGCGCCAATCATGGCCGGCACCCCAGTGGTATAGGAAATCGCTTGAGAGCCAACTTCCTTATAACAGTCCTGGTGATCCTTGATCTGGTAGAGATAGAGGGTTTTCTCGACCCCATCTTTGATACCGGTCACGACACATCCGATACAGGTTCGGCCATGCGTGCGCGGACCGAGCGTCGAGGGGTCGGGTAACAGTGCCTTGAGAAATTGAATCGGCACGATCTTGGTGCCCTGAAAGTCGATCGCCTCAATGCCGGTCATACCAACATTACCGAGCACTTCCAGATGCTTTAAATAGCTCTCGCCAAAGCTCATCCAAAACTGCGCGCGGCGCAAGGTCGGGTAATGTTGGGTCAAGGACTCCAGTTCTTCATGGTACATGCGGTAAATATTAAAGGTGCCAACCTCTTCCGGGCAGGTAAAGCTGGCCTTGCGCGACATCGCCTCGGTGGTGATAAATTCGCCATCTTGCCAATGCCGACAGGGGGCCGTCACTTCCCGAATATTGATTTCAGGATTGAAGTTGGTCGCGAATGGATAGCCATGATCGCCGCCATTGACGTCGATAATATCCAGTTCGTGAATCTCATCAAAATAGTGTTTGGCCAAATAGGCGGTAAACATATTGGTCGCACCGGGGTCGAAGCCACTGCCCAGTAATGCCGTGAGACCGGCCTTGGCGAATTTCTCTTGGTAAGCCCACTGCCAGCTGTATTCGAATTTTGCGGTCTCAAGCGGCTCGTAATTGGCGGTGTCCATATAGTGCACCCCAGCCTCGAGGCAGGCGTCCATGATCGTCAGATCCTGATAGGGCAGGGCCACATTGATCACCAAAAGCGGTTTTTCGCGCAGCAACAGGGCAACCAACTCGGGCACCTTATCGGCATCGACCGCGACCGTTTTAATGGGCCGGTCAATGTTTTGGGCAATCGCATCGCATTTGGCGAGGGTGCGACTGGCCAGGACTATTTCGGTAAAGACGTCGGGTAATTGGGCAACCTTCTGCACTACTACATTACCGACGCCACCGGCACCGATGATCATGACTTTGGACATTCTTTTTTCTCCTCTATGGCGCGCTCCGATGCGCACCATATGGTTATACCGCGATCCACGGAGTTTATCAGCTCACGGCCAAAACATTAAGGATCTCAACAAGGGTCGTGACAGACCCATTACTGGCGGCGATTTTAGTGAATGAGCGTGAAATTACAAGCCTTCGCATGCGCAGGCGACAAAACCATGGTTAAAAGTGCTCATCGCACAGTTAAATCCGATCACCGAATGATTCGACCAACATACCGCGGCAAGGGGACTGCAGCGCAACAGCAAGGCGTTTTCCGGGGAGGTCGATTGATTTGACTATATTGACATATACCTTGAGGCAAACTTTAGTTATTAGAGCAAAGGGCTCGTTCGGTACTGATATTCAGATCGCATCGACTTTGACGACTTATCTATGAGGTTTGCTGTTTGACACCGAAAATGCCGATACCCTTTGCTGCCCTAATAGCGTCCCCGCTAGGGGTCCTAGCGGTCTGGATGGGTTATCCCTACAGTGGCGTATTGGTGACCAGCCTATGCACCAGCGCAGCAATGGTCCTGTGGCCCAGTCCACGCAGCGACGCGCCAGATCCCGCCGTTACCCTCAAAGCGACTGCGGTCGCTCACGCTCAAGCGCAATTGTGTCAACAATCGGCTGAGTTGCTGGCCGAAACCAAGCTCAGCGTTGATGATATCAAGAGTACCCAAAACGACGCGGTCGAGACCCTGACAGCTGCCTTTAGCGGTTTGAAACAACTTGTCGGAGCCCAAAGTCTGCATGTGCAAGACCTGCTGTCTGCCGACGTGGCACCGGACGGCAACCCATGGATGGTGCAATTTGCTAGCACCATTGACCTAACTTTGGACCGCTTTGTGGTTACCGTGGTCAACATGTCGGAGGCGTCAATGGGTCTCGTCGGTAAGGTTGGCTCGATCAATAACTTAATGCCCGGTGTGATCAAGGCGCTCAAAGATATTGATCAAATCGCCTCCCAGACCAATCTACTAGCACTCAATGCCGCGATCGAGGCGGCTCGAGCCGGTGAGGCTGGGCGCGGTTTTGCCGTCGTTGCCGACGAAGTTCGGGCGCTGTCAAATCGCTCGGCCGGCTTCAGTGATCAGATTCAAAAAATGCTCAAGGATATCGAAAATCAGGTCAAGGATCTCACGGTGGATATCGGCTCGGTGGCATCGCAAGAACTGAACTATGTTATCGAATCGAAAAAATACGTTCAGGTTGCTGTCGTGCAACTGTTGGCAAAGGCCGACGAGAATGTCCGGCATAACGCAGCGCTCGCAGAGTCCAATAAGCGCTTGCAGCAATCGATCGACGACGTCATTCGGAGTTTACAGTTCGGTGATATTAATAGTCAGCATTTGCAGTTTACCGGCGAGAGTATCGATTTTATCAAGGCCCAATGGCTGAGCCAATCGGAAACAGAGGCGGTCTTAAGCGAAACGCGAGCGAGCACCCAATATCAGCAGCTGGTGCAGTTTCGCAAAAACCATCTTAATCCGGTGTCATCAAACACGGTCGATGGCGGCCACATTGAATTATTTTAGCAATAGGATGAGCCAAGCAGAGGGTGCTATGTCAGACGTAACAGTAGTGGTGCTGCCGCCTCGATTTGATTTCCAACATCATGTCGTGTTCACCGCCAGCTATGAAAACTTTATCGCTAATCCAACATCGAGCACGCTGCAGCTAAATTTCGCACAGGTGACTTATCTTGACACCTCAGCATTGGGCATGTTGATGCTCTTGGCGAAAAAGAATAGCGCTTCAAATGCAAGTGCGGGCTTGGTGATTGTCGGTGCATTTGGGTCCTGCCGAGAGATGCTGGAAATAGCCAATATGTCGAGTTACTTCGATATTAGGTGATCTGAGATCAGCAGGTTTTTTCGTTAAAAAGGTATTGCTGCAAAACCCTCAATGCCAATTAGAAGTGCTTGGAAATATATTCCCTAGAAATAAATTTGGGGCATTTGATCAGGATTATTTAGGTCATGACTAAAAAAATATTAATTGTCGACGACTCTGCCTCGATTCGGCAGATGGTTGAAGCAACGTTGAAAACCTCAAACTATCGAGTGACCCTAGCGCAAGATGGTCAGGATGCCCTAGATCGATGCAAGACACAGCGCTTCGACCTCGTCCTAACGGATCAAAATATGCCGCGTATGGATGGTCTTACCCTTATAAAATTGTTACGTGCGATGAGTGCCTTTGCTCGGACGCCCATTATCGTCTTAACCACCGAAGCCAGCGATGACATCAAAGCGCGCGGTAAGGCCGCAGGCGCAACCGGCTGGATGGTCAAACCTTTCGATCCGCAAAAACTACTGGATATTACTCGGCGTGTTTTAGGTTAATGACGAGCGGAGTCTAATTATGTCAGTTGAAATGAGTCAGTTTCATCAGGTTTTCTTTGAGGAAGCTCAAGAGCATTTGCAACTGCTCGAGCAGCTGCTGATGGCTTTGGATATTGCCCAACCGGATACCGAAGACCTCAACAGTATTTTTCGTGCGGCCCATTCGATCAAGGGCGGTAGCGGTATATTCGGTTTCACGGCCTTAGCCGATGTAACCCACATTATGGAAAACTTGCTTGATAAGGCGCGCAAAGGAGAATTTTCCTTATCGATACAGGTGGTCGATGTTTTACTCAGCACCACCGACACCTTGGGCGAAATTTTAAACAGCTATCGCAGTGAACTGGCGATTGACTGGCTTAAGGTTACCCAAGCTCAAACGATTTTGAACGTCTGCTTAGTTGATCCGGTCGGCGACCTGAGTGCATCGGATGATGGCGGGCTAACGCCACTACCGGTAGTTGAGCCGGACGCATTGGAAGGCTTTGGGTTATTTTCTGAGGAGAGGGTTTCAAGCATGAAGGGCAGTGCCCAAGACGATTTTGGCCTCTTCACTGCCGAGCCCACACTGGCGGTCGACCCAGGGTTTGGACTCTTTAATGAGCCACAGCTGCAATCGCCACAGGGTGGCCAGTCGATATCTCCGCCAGGCTCTGCTGAACTAGCAAGCCAGCCTAAAGCAGGTGCTGGTCTGACCAAGAAGGTCGGCAACAGCGCTGGCGATAGCACGCTTAGAGTCGAAACCACCAAAATTGATTCATTGATAAATCTGTCGGGTGAGTTGGTTATTACTCAATCGATGTTGGCGCTAATTGGCGCAGAAGTTCCCGGTGAGTTGGGTGAACGATTGCAGTCGGCCTTGCTTGAACTGGAACGCAATACGCGCGAAGTGCAAGACGCTGTGATGTCGGTACGGATGTTGCCGGTGTCATCGGTATTTAATCGTTTCCCTCGCTTGGTGCGGAATTTGGCCGGCAAGCTGAACAAAAAAGTTGAGTTGATCGTCGAAGGTGGTGCTACCGAGATAGATAAGGGCATGATCGAACGACTGGTAGATCCCTTGACGCATCTGGTGCGCAACAGCCTGGATCATGGTATCGAAACCGCGCAGCAACGAATGGCTATGGGCAAGACTGAAAGTGGCACGCTGTTGCTGAAGGCCGAACAGAAGGGCGGCAGTATCGTCATTAGTATCAGCGACGATGGCGCAGGCTTGAACCGAGACCGAATTCTAACCAAGGCGCGAGAAAATGGCATAATGACCGAGCAATCGCCCGCCGATGAAGATGTTTGGCCACTGATATTCTCACCTGGTTTTTCCACCGCTGCCGAGGTCACCGATGTTTCCGGTCGCGGTGTCGGTATGGACGTGGTGCGCCGAAATATTGAAGCCTTGGGCGGCCATATCGTTATTGAATCGCAGGCCGGCGTGGGTTCAACCTTTCGTATCCAGCTGCCCCTGACCTTGGCCATTGTCGATGGAATGTGTGTCGCCGTGGGCGAACAGGTTTTTGTTTTACCCTTGGTCCACATAGTCGAGTCCATTCAGCCATCCTTAGATCAGTTAAAAACCTTGTCTAATCAACGGCTGATTAAGGTTCGTGGCGAGTATTTGCCGTTGTTAGATCTATACCAACTGATGGCTTTAGAGCCTATTAATATCAACCCGGATCAAGGGATCGTTGTGTTGATTGAAACCAGCAAGCATCGATTTGGACTCTGCGTCGATGCCCTAGTGGGTCAGCAGCAGGTGGTTATAAAAAGTCTTGAACGGCACTACCGACGCGTTAGCGGTGTCTCGGGCGCGACCATTATGGGTGACGGCAGCGTCGCGCTTATTCTCGACGCCGAGTCACTGGCGCTGCAAGTTAAACATTTGGACGGAGTTACTATATGACCAAAATCGAGAATGGTAATTCGTCGCACGGTAATGACGTTGACGAAGAATTCCTTAGCTTTGTATTAGGGGATGAAAGCTATGCCTTGGATATTATGTCGGTTAAAGAAATTCGCGGTTACGAGACGGTCACCAAAATTGCCAATGCACCGGCTTTCGTTAAGGGCGTATTGAATTTGCGCGGCGATATCGTCCCGATAGTAGATTTACGTATGAAGTTTGATATTGGCCAAGCGACCTATGATGAATTTACTATTGTGATTATGTTGAGCGTCAATGATCGTATCGTCGGGGTGGTGGTCGATGCGGTGTCCGATGTGGTTAAGTTTTCGGCACAGCAAATTTTGCCACCACCGGAATTTGGTGTGTCCTTCAACACTCGTTTTCTGCGCGGCTTGGCGACCATTGAAAATAAAATGATTATTTTGGTAAATATCGCGGCCCTTATCGGTAGTGATGAATTGGGCCTGATGGACTTGAACACGACTGCGGGGCAGGAATAAAAAAATGACACTATTCAATTGGTTTGGAAAAAAAAGTTCAGCACTTCAGGTCGAACGAGATCAATTCTTGCAGGCGCTCGATAATAGCGGAAACAGTTTTATGATTGCCAATGCCAATCGTGAAATCATCTATACCAATAAGGCCGTGATTACGATGTTAAGGAAATCTGAATCGGCTATTCGAAAGGAGTTGCCGAAATTTAGTGTGGACGATTTGATCGGCAGTAATATTGACAGCTTTCATAAAAATCCAGCCCATCAGCGCATGATGCTGGAGCGCTTAAGTACTACCCATATAGCTGACATTAGTTTGGGTGGCCTAAGCTTTAAGCTGATATTGAATCCTATTGTGGGCGCCAATCGAGAGCACCTGGGGACCTCTGTTGAATGGATTGATCGGACCGAGGCTATCTTGGCCGAAATAACCACTGCCCGGACCTTAGAAGCGCTCGACAATACCAGCACCAATGTCATGATTGCCGATAATGAGCGCAATATTATCTACCTTAATAAATCGGTTGTGACTATGTTGCGGGCCCAGGAAGCGGAGTTGCGCAAGTCGTTGGCGCATTTTTCAGTCGATAAGATACTCGGCGGATCCATGGATCAATTTCATAAAAACCCGGGTCACCAAAGCGGTCTGCTGGATAAGTTGACCGATACTTATATCGGCAATATCCAAGTCGGTATTCTGCATTTTCGGCTGACCGCCAGCCCGATCTTTTCCAAGGCGGGGGAGCGCTTAGGTTCCGTTGTGGAATGGTTGGACCGGACCAAGGAAGTGATGGCGGAACAGGAACTCAGCCATCTGGTGTCGGCGGCAGCGGCGGGCGATTTTACCGTGCGTGTGGCAACGCAAGGTAAGGATGGCTTTATTTTAATGTTAGCCGAAAATCTTAACCGCTTAGTTGAAACCTCAGAAGTGGGGCTTAAAGATGTGGCTCGGGTATTGATGGCGCTGTCGGAAGGTGATTTAACCGCGCGCATCGACGGCCATTACGAGGGAACCTTTGATGATTTGAAAAACTACTCGAATCAAACCTCCGAGAAATTGACTGCGATGATCGGCGAAATTAAAGTTGCGGCCCAAACCATCAGCACCGCGTCCAGCGAAATTGCCCAGGGTAACGCAGATTTGTCGCGCCGCACGGAGCAACAGGCCTCGAGTCTGGAAGAAACCTCATCCAGCATGGAAGAGTTGACCGGTACCGTTCGACTCAATGCTGATAACGCCAGCCAGGCCAACGCTCTGGCGTCACAAGCAGCCAATATTGCGATCGATGGCGGTGAGTTAATTCAGCAGGTGGTCAAAACTATGGCCTCAATTAACGCCTCGGCGCGAAAAATTGCCGATATTATCGGGGTGATCGATGGCATTGCATTTCAGACCAATATATTAGCGCTCAATGCCGCGGTGGAGGCCGCGCGAGCCGGTGAGCAGGGGCGCGGTTTTGCCGTGGTGGCCTCGGAAGTTCGTAGCCTGGCACAGCGCTCGGCAAACGCAGCAAAGGATATCAAAGAGTTAATTTCCGATTCGGTCAACGAGATAGAGAGCGGGAACAGTTTGGTGGGCAAGTCGGGCGATACCATGCAAGAAGTGGTAACGGCCATTAAGCGGGTAAACGATATTATGGCTGAAATCGCGGCTGCATCGGCCGAGCAGGCGACCGGTATCGATGAGATCAGCAAAGCCGTGGTGCAGATGGACGAAATGACCCAGCAAAACGCCGCTCTGGTTGAGCAGGCCGCCGCGGCGGCAGAAAGTATGCAGTCCCAAGCCCAGCAGCTAACGGGCCAGGTGTCGACCTTTACCTTGGACGAGAACGGCGTCAGTGGCGGGGCGGGGACGGCCGCTGCGCGCATTGGCCACGACACTAAAACGATGGTGAGTCGGCCGGCCGCCGCCAAATCGGTAAAAAAAACTCCGATATTAAAAAGAAATGAGACCGCTGCCGATGAGTGGGAAGAGTTTTAAGGACACCATGGACCGAGAATTCAGCTACACCCAAGCGCATTTTGAACAGGTTCAAGCGAAGCTATATGAGTTGGCCGGTATTCAACTCGACACCAGCAAGGATGCCCTGGTTTACAGTCGTCTGGTGCGCCGTATCAGGAGCCTAAAGGTGGGAGGTTTTGCGAATTATTTTGTCTATTTACAAAATACCCCGTCCGAAACACAGGAATTCATCAATGCCCTGACCACAAATTTGACGTCCTTTTTTCGTGAGCCGCACCACTTTGACATACTCAAAGGCTATTTGCAGGATCATCCCGGCAACCTGCGGATCTGGTGCGTCGCCAGCAGTACCGGTGAGGAAGCCTACTCCATTGCCATGACCGTCGCAGAGCATTACGGCCAATTCGATACCCCGGTTGAGATTATTGCATCCGATATTGATACTGATGTGCTGACTGCGGCATCGGCTGGTATTTATAAACGGGAGCGCATCGAGTCGATCGTTCCTCAACGCCGCAAGCAGTTCTTTCAGCGCGGCACCGGCGGCCAGGATGGTAAGGTCCGGGTGGTTCCTGAGCTGAAACGGATGGTTGAGTTTGCCCAAATAAATTTACTCGAACCTAGCTGGCCCATTCGGTCAACGGTGGATGTAATTTTTTGTCGTAATGTGATGATCTACTTCGATAAGCAGACCCAACTGGCGCTGCTGACTCGGCTTGTCGCTCTACTCCCCTCGGACGGCCTTTATATAGCCGGACACTCGGAAAACTTCTCGGCCTTTGCGCAGGTGGTCCGACTGGCTGGCCAAACGACCTATTACCCGGTGAGAGGTTAGCATGCAGGGTTTCGATTTAAACAGTTTTGATCTAAACAACAATCACCTCGCTCCTAATCGGTATTTCGATAGGCATTTTGATCAAGACGCGGTCAAGATATTGCCGGGTGAATATTTCGCCACCCGAGACAATACCCTGATCGTAACGGTGCTCGGCTCCTGCGTGTCGGTGTGCTTAAGTGATGCGAAGCTGAAGATTGGTGGTATGAATCATTTCTTGTTGCCCAACGACAGCTCGGCGAACCAGGACATCCTGGGCGATTCGGCCCGTTATGGTGGCTATGCAATGGAAATACTGATCAATCATATGCTCAAGCTGGGCGCGCGTCGTTCAAGTTTGGTGGCAAAAATATTTGGCGGTGGCAATGTGTTGCGCGGCATCACCGCCACACAAGTTGGCCAGCGCAATGCAAGCTTCATCCAGGCCTACCTAAAGACCGAGCGCATCGCCATTTTGGCCTCCGATTTACTTGAGAATTACCCGCGTAAAGTCTACTTTTTTCCGGCCACCGGTAAGGTATTTGTGCGCAAGCTCAAAGCACTGCATAACAGCACCATTTTGGATCGGGAGAGCGCATATCGCTTGCGTATCCGTAACACGCCGATAATGGGCGATATTGAATTGTTTGGTGATTGAACTCTATGATCAAAGTCTTGGTAGTCGATGACTCCGCATTGATTCGGGCCCTATTGGGTAAGCTTATTGCAGCCGATCCGGCCCTGATGTTGGTCGGGGCCGCGCCCGATGCCTTCGTCGCGCGCGAGATGGTTATTCGGTTGCAGCCCGATGTGATCACGCTCGATATCGAGATGCCAAAGGTCGATGGCCTGACCTTTCTAACGCGCCTGATGCAGGCCCGGCCCACACCGGTCATTATGATTTCGACCCTAACCAGTGCGGGGGCAGACGCTACCTTGAGAGCCTTGGAATTGGGAGCCGTGGACTTTATTGCTAAACCAATGCTTGATGTCAGCCGGGGCATAGAGGCTTACCAAGAATTGATCAGCACTAAAATCAAGATGGCCGCCCAGGCCCGACTCATTAAGCCCAAAGTTAGCAGCCTGAATCGCATTGCACCGGGGTCCAATAACCTCATCGGCTCCGAGACAATATTAGCCATTGGTGCCTCGACAGGCGGGACAGAAGCCATTAAGTATCTATTGATGCAGTTTCCAGCCGCCATGCCCGCAATCGTGATAACTCAACATATGCCACCGGGCTTCACCAAAACATTTGCGACTCGACTTAATAGCCTCTGCCAGGTGCGAGTTAAGGAAGCGGAGCAGGGTGAACGATTGCTGGCCGGCTGCGCCTATATCGCGCCAGGCGACCAACATCTGGAGGTGATTCGGGTTGGCGCCGATTATCGCGTGCGCCTGCACCAGCAAGAGCGGGTCAGCGGCCATCGGCCCTCCGTCGATGTCCTATTTCAATCGCTGGCCCACAGTGCCGGGGTCAACACCGTAGCACTGATCCTGACCGGTATGGGCCGTGACGGCGCAGAGGGTATGTTGAGACTCGCGCGGCAGGGCTGTTATACCCTTGCTCAGAATGAGGCCAGTTGTGTTGTGTTTGGCATGCCCAAGGAAGCGATTAAGTTAAATGCCGTGAGTGAGGTTCTGGGCCTCGATCAGCTCGGCGATGCGGTAATCCAGAGGTTAAACGCCTTGTGCGCCGCCACCGGCCTATAGGGGGCTCGTAGATTCCACCAGATCGATTCGCCGTTGCACAGGCCATCAGCGCAGTTTTCTCCAATACCTTTTGAGTTGAATCAAGCTTCTTCCGAGTCGCTCGGAGTATTATGTCGCTTGTGTTAAATAGTGCACATATTAGTAAAAGGGATTGTAATACAAATGGCAGCGGCCAATTGCTGGTAATGCGCCAATATATGACTGTCCTAGCGTCATTGTGTCGTAAAAGTTGATAATGTTAGTCTTAAAAATCGCTCGTTAATTAACCAGCAAGTGTTCTATATTTAACACGCTTTAGAGACTTAGCCACAAATTCAAATATTGTGTGCTGAAACGTAAGATAACTGACCTCCAGGAACAAAATTAAATGAAACGGAACGGACCCTCCAGACATTCTCTTATGGCTTTTGTGAAAGTAATTTCCAAAACACCAAAAGTACGAGACGACGGGAACCGCAACACGCTGAAAAACCTATGCCGACCCGAAGTGCGTGAAGAGTTGAATGTTCAGGGTGTCGCTATTTTGAGCGACAATTGATCTGCGTTCAGCAGGTCGCCTAGTAATACCCCATCCTGCCATAGGACCCTTAAGCTAGTGGGGTTCTATCGGTCTTAGCAGCGCGTTTGCTTAGGCGAGTCGGCTTGCCAAATCCGAATGAATAAGTTTTTCTGCTTAGGCCCTCACATCCCGGTTTTAACCTCCAATCCCGCCGCTAGGCTTGGCTATTGCCGAGCATCTTTAAATAGTCTTGTATTTCAAGGCCATAGGGTAAACTCTCAGGACCGATCGCCGGCAAATAGTACTAAATGTTTTGACCCGTCGGGCGATAAACTGATTAAGACTATTTGGATTCTTTGTTATGTCAGTCCTGAAATTATTTCGACCCCCACTATTTGCTGTCGCGCTAATGTTCGCCGTGCCGCTGGTGCATGCCCTGGAGTATGGTGTTGACGGCAGTTTAGCCAGCTCGACGCTAGTGGACGATTGGGGCGTCGCGACCCATCTGCAAATCATAGGTGACAACCACCTAGGTTTGGATTTGGGTTATCAATATCTTAATAGTATGACCTATGATGGGTTCGGTTCGGCGGTAAGCCATGCCTTCAGTCAATATGAGGTCGGGCTCCTATGGCAGCTTGGCGAGGATGGCCTGCGCTTACAAACGCAGGCCGGAATGGTCCTATCCGGCAACGCGTTACAGGCCGGCACTGACGATCTGATCACCATGTTTCAACCGGGCTACCAAGTCGGCCTCGGGTTGAGTGTACCCATCTTTACCCGCTTTAGAGCCTTTGCCGATGCTGGCTATCAGGGTTGGTTGGCCGGTGAAATCCCCGATCAAACACGCTGGCGCTATGGCTTGCGGTTGAACTTTGGTGGTGTCGACAAAAAAGCCTTAGCCGCTGAAGAGGCCGCTCAAGCACAGCAAGAAGCGGAACGGCAGCAGGCCCTAATTGACAATCCACCGGTTACCATCGACACCGCAGTGCCGGTATATGTGCCCAGCACTATGTCCCAATCGTTGCCACCCATTCTGAGCTTGGCGGAGTTGTGCAAATGTTTTCCAGCCGGCCCCTTTACCCTGCAGCTGGGTCAGTTTGGCAACATGCAGCAAGCGGTAAGGAGTTTAGAGTTTCGTGGTCTGCGTCAATTCTTCAACTCACGCGCCTACCAAAAAGCACCTTTGCCGGTGTTCCTGTCCCAGTCTTCGGATGATATGCCGGTTGGCATTTACCTTGGTGAGCTGGAAACCCTCGCCGAGTTAAAATATTGGCACCATGAATTGCGTAAAAGTGGTCTGAGTGCGCGGTTCCGCAAGATTCTCGGCAGCAATGGTCAGCGCGTGGAAAACCCAATAGTGGCCATGGATGATAAGGTGGTCTTAGACAACCCGATTTACACCGCCGAAGAAATACGGCGCATGAATACGCTGGCCGAAGACTATGTGGCGCCGGTGCCTGAGCAAAAATTGTTAGTTGAGAAAGCGGCCTACGATAACCAATTGGCTAGCAAACGCACGGTGTTGAACCAAGCCCCCGTACCACAAGTTTATTTGGCCGACACGGCAGTGCAGATTGGGCCTATTGATATGAGCGAATTACAGGCCTTGTTGTCGGTTACCGCCATGCGTGAAGCACTGGCCCGCACCACCAAATTCCGCGTTCCTCTGGACATGGCGTTGGTATGGGACGAAGGTAAGCAGGAAGCCTGGCTGAATTTTGCACGCTTCGAAGATGAGCAACATCTGGACGAATGGCGGGCCTGGTTAGATTCAGAGGGTTTGACCAGTCGTCGCTTGGCGAAGCCGTTCAACCCCTTGGGTGATGTCTATGAATTTCAGCTCGGTCAGGCGCAACAGGAGTTCAGCATTGAAATTACCCGACATGATGCATTCGATAAGATGCTGCACAGTATGACATCGCCAGAAATCCTCTGGTTCCAGGCCTATCAACGGATTAATGACCGGCCCATTCACACCAGTCTGAATTGGTCGATGGCCGATTCCCGTTATCACCTAATTGTCACCAATGTGCAGACCAGTGACGAACAACAGGTAATATGGAGCAGTTTGACCGCGGTCGGTCTGCTGCCCTCATTGGCCGAAGAATAGGCCAATCGACCAGTAGTCGGCCAGGGTGAGATCGGTAAGTCTCACAAATTTTAATGACAGACATGGTCAAGGAAGGGTCGCCGGTCAGCCTTTGATGACCAGCTGGTGACTTTGCCGCCTGGCTAACTTCTACCCTGTTGTATCACCTAGCCGACTCTCTATCCGAGGCCCGCAGGTGCGCCATCGACAGACTGCTGCAGCGAACCTTTACTTTGGACCCCGCATGGACTTTCCTATTGAATTACTCGGTATATTATTTATCGTTGCGCTCATCGCAGGCTGGGTCGATACCCTCGCCGGTGGCGGCGGTTTGCTGGTCTTGCCCGCGTTGTTGCTGTGCGGTATTCCGCCCATCCAGGCTTTGGCGACCAATAAGTGCCAAGGCTTTGTTGGGACCCTGTCGGCAACCCTAACCCTTTATCTTAAAGGCCGGTTGAAGACGGCTGGGTTAGGGCGCCTGATGGCTTATACGGCCTTAGGCGCCCTGGCTGGTACCTGGCTGATTCAACGCATCGACACCAGCTGGCTAGCATGGGTGATGCCGCTGCTGCTGTTGCTCGTTGCCGGCTATTTTTTTGCCGTGCCTAATTTGGGTGAGCAGGAAGGTCGGGCCAGGATCAGTGATCGCCTCTGGGGCAGAACCCTAGTCCCACTGATTGGTTTCTATGATGGTTTTTTCGGTCCGGGCACCGGCTCTTTTTTTGCCGCCAGCAGCGTGGTGCTGCGGGGTAAAACTCTGATCGACTCAACGGTTATCGCCAAACCCTTGAACTTTACCTCGAATATCGTCTCGTTAGTGTTGTTCGCCTTCGGCGGTCAGGTGATCTGGTCGATCGGCCTAGTGATGATGGTGGGCCAGGCTCTGGGGGCCACCTTGGGCGCCCATTCAATCTATTGGGGCGGTGCTCGGTTGATCCGGCCTATGGTTATCCTGATGTGCGTGGCGATGTCAGTCCGTCAGTTGTGGGTATTTTTCTAGTTGATACGCGCCAGTGACGAGCATCTTGATCATAATCACCATCTGATCGATTAGCAGAGGATGCTCCTCTTGGGGCATCTCTAAGGCATCGGCCCCCATAGCAAACACCAGGCGGGTAATGGCCCGGGCAATGAGCGCCGGTGCGGCCGGTGACAGGGCTGATCGGGCGGCGATCGCGATCAGGTCCTCGGTCAACTCCTGTTCAAAAAAGCTCAGCTGCTGACGCACCGCATGCTTAAAGCGGTCAGAGCCGATAACGCCTTCGCGTAGCAAGATGGGTAGGTAGGGGCCGTCGTCATAGAGTTGTTCAATAAAGGTTTCGACCGACATCCGCACGATGCCTTTATTGCGCTCCTGAGCGCGAAAGCGGGCCTGCCCAATGACCTTACGCAGGGTGCTGCCGGCCAGTTCGATCACACAAATAGCCAATTCATCCGTGCTCTTAAAGTGCCGGTAGAAACTATTGGGTGCAATGCCAGCCTCGCGGGTAATCTCACGCAGGCTAAGCGAGGAAATCGAACGATGCGGGCCGACCAACCGAAGGGCCGCAGCGATAAGTTGTTCTTGGCTGATGGTGGCTTTGCGGCCAACCGTCGGTTTGGCTGCTCGTTCTGATGGGCTCACAGGTCATCCTTAAGTCGTATCCCGGCTAGGTCTTAACTTAACACTAATGAGACCCTCTGCAGAGCATTATTAGACAAGTGTATACAATTCATTATAATTGCCGGTCTAACTAGACGGTAAAAAGTATGATAAAAGTTTCTGATGCGCTGATGTCGTTTCGAAATATGGTCCTCCCTGAGCCCGTTTTCGATTTTTGGTGTGCCGAACTAGGACTTCTCTCGCGCCGTCAGGCCGCAGTGGCACGTGCCGTGAAGGTCGTCTCAGAAACACCCAATACAGTCTCTATCTGGCTCAAGCCCAATGCCAATTTTGTTGGCGTATTGCCCGGGCAACACGTTAATGTCGGCATTGAAATCGATGGCCACCGCTTCCAGCGCAGTTATTCGGTTAGCGGTGTGCGCGGTCGGTGTTTTCGCATTACCGCGCGCAAGGTTGCCAATGGCAAGGTCAGCTCCTATCTAAATCAATATGCCCAACGTGGCATGCGCTTTAGCTTGGGGGAGGTGTATGGTGATGTGACGGTCAATAGCTTCGCCCAAAAACCGGCCCTATTCTTAGCCGGTGGCATCGGTATCACACCGATTATCTCTATGCTCGAGAGTTGGTCGCAGACCATGCGCCATCAGCCGGTGCAGCTGGTCTACTGGGGCAAAACAACCCAAGACTTGGTCTTTATTGAGCGCTTAAAAAATTTGGCGCAAAAGCACAGCTGGTTTGAGCTGAAGATTCTCGAAACGCAATTTTTGGAACGCAATGCCGACGGTACGCCCAGACTCTTGGCCGAAACCTCAGCCTGGTTTCAGGAGCTAAAGGGCCGATTGACCGACTTTGAAGCCTTTGCCTGCGGCAGTGATGGCTTTGTCGACCAGATACGGGAGCGCTTCTCGCCCCTGGTAAACACCTTTCAGTTCGAATCTTTTTCGCCGCTACTGGTGGCCGCCGAAGCCGGCGTGCCGATTCAGGTCCGCTTGACCAAACAGAACCGAACCGTAACCGTGCCCAGTGGGGTCAATCTATTGAACGCCTTGGAGCGGGCTGGCGTGGCCGTGTCATCCGGTTGTCGCCGGGGCACCTGTAATACCTGCAGTTGCAATAAAATCAGTGGCATCACCCAACATCAGGGTGATCGTTCCATCAACGAGGCCATGGCATCGGGCTTTAAACCCTGCACCCAGTCCGCCCTCAGTGATATAAGCTTGGAGATGTAATGACCGCCCTGTACAAAGAATTGACTGCCGATGAGACGCGCCGCTTTGGCGCGGCCATCGATCAATTGCATGCCGAGGTTAAACAAGAAATCGGTCAGGCCGATGCCGATTACATTCGGCGCGTCCACCGTGCGGTGCGCTATCTGGGTGTGATCGGTCGAGCGGCGTTGATGTTGAGTTTTATTCCACCGTTCTGGTTTATCGGCGTGGCGGCCTTGGCCCTATCTAAAATTATCGACAATATGGAGCTGGGTCATAATGTGATCCACGGTCAGTATGATTTTATCGGAGATAAACACCTCAATGGTAAGCAGTTTGAATGGGATATTCTCGGCACCAGCAACAATTGGCGTAAGACTCATAACTACAAGCATCATACCTACACCAATATTGAAGGGCAGGATGAGGACATAGGCTATGGTTTTATCCGCGTCTTTGCCGAACAAAAGTGGCATCCCTGGTATCTGCTCCAGCCGCTCTATAGCTTTTTCTTTGCCTTTGCGTTTCAGTGGGGCGTGGCGCTGCAAAACCTAAACGTTAAGCCGCAACCGGGCACGAACTATTTTAAGCACCTGACGCGGCAAAACCCCGAGGCCTGGCAGAAGATTAAGTGGCAGCTGGGCAAAGATTATCTGATCTTTCCGCTATTGGCGGGGCCGATGTTCCTATCGGTCTTAGCCGGCAACATGGCGGCCAATGTGATTCGCAGTTTGTGGACCTTTATCATTATCTTCTGCGGCCATTTTACCGAGAAAACGGTCTTGTTCCCGGCCAGTGCGGTCAATGACAACGAGCCCGGACAATGGTATGTGCGCCAGGTTCGAGGCTCCAGCAATATCACCGGCGGGAAGCTGTTTCACTTCTTGAGCGGCAATCTCAGCCATCAAATTGAGCACCATCTGTTCCCCGATATACCGGCGAATCGTTATGCCCAACTAGCGCCACGGGTCAAGGCGATCTGCGCCGAATACGGCCAAACCTATAACAGTGGGCGACTGTCGGTGCAGTTCTATCAGGTCATCTATGCTATCTGCCGGCATGCTTTTCCGTCGCGTCCGCGGTCCATTTGACCCTTACATGCACCGCAAAATGGTTGGCTCAGCCCAGCCACTGGCGTAGAGTGCCGTTTCGTTCCTAGTCCGTGAGACACCCATGTATTCGCAACAAGAGGCCTTGGGCCAGCTGCTTGACTATAGTGCGCTGGATTCTGACCAGCAGAAAGCGCAAGAATTTATCGTTGAGTTTGTCCGTGCTAACCCGGACTATTGGTCGCGTGCCAATCTGGCCGGTCACCTAACCGGCTCGGCCTGGATAACGGATGTCCGGCGTGAGCACGCGGTATTGCTGCACCATAAGAAGCTCAACATGTGGCTGCAACCGGGTGGGCACATCGATGCCGATGATGCTGACCTGGCTCAGGCCAGCTTACGTGAGGCCCAGGAAGAGACCGGGTTGTTCAATCTGGTTCTGGCCCAACCGGGTATCTTTGATCTGGACGTGCACCGCATTCCGGCGCGGCCGTCGGAGCCGGAGCATTGGCATCTCGATGTTCGCTTCTGGTTTGTTAGTGCTGAGCAAAGCTTAGTGCTGAGTCATGAATCCAATGCTTTGCGCTGGTTAAACCGAGCCGAGATAGGCCAACTGACCCAAGAAGAATCGATTATGCGTATGGTCCGCAAGAGCCTTGCAACCCAACCAATTTAGGCTGATTGTGCAGCGCAATAAAAAGGGCGACCCTAGGGTCGCCCTTTAGCGGTATAAACGGGTTGGTTCGAGCGCCTGCCAAGGCTCGGGTCTAGCCGAACTGGTTCATGGTGTTATCGTCACCGGCTGCCTTCAGGGCATTGTCTCCGGAAAAATATTCCTTATGGTCATCGCCTATATCTGAGCCGGACATTTGCTGGTGTTTCACGCAGGCGATACCTTGGCGTATTTCTTGTCGTTGCACGCCGGCAACATAACCCAGCATGCCATCGGTACCAAAGTAGGCTTTGGCCAGGTTGTCAGTCGACAACGCCGCCGTATGGTAGGTTGGCAGGGTAATAAGATGGTGAAATACGCCGGCATTCTTGGCCGCATCCAGTTGGAATTGCTGGATGCGACGATCGGCTTCTAGGCCGAGTGGGCTATCGTCATAGCTCGGCTGCATCAACTCGGCGCGTGAGTAGGCCGAGACGTCGGTGCCGGCCGCCGACCATTCATCGAACAGTTGCTGGCGGAAACTCAGGGTCCAGTTGAACGACGGCGAGTTGTTATAGACCAGTTTGGCTGTCGGTATCACCGCTCGAATTCGGTCAACCATGCCGCCAATTTGGCCCACATGGGGTTTTTCGGTTTCGATCCAGAGTAGGTCGGCGCCAGCCTTCAGCGCTGCGATGCAATCGAACACACAGCGATCTTCACCACTACCGGGCCGGAACATGAACAGGCCCGATGGCAGGCGTTTGGGTCGCACCAGCTTGCCATCCTGTTGCAGGACCACATCGCCCGGGTTCAACATCTGCGGCGTCACTTCTTCGACATCCAAGAAACTGTTGTACTGGTCTGCCGCGTCGCCGGCGACTCTGACCTTGGCGATCTGTTTGGTAAGACCGGCTCCTAAGGAATCGGTGCGTGCGACGATAATACCGTCATCGACACCAAGCTCTAAAAAGGCATAACGCACCGCGCGGATTTTCGCATGAAAGTCTTCATGCGGCACCGTGACCTTGCCATCCTGATGGCCACATTGTTTTTCATCGGCAACCTGGTTCTCCAATTGGATGCAACAGGCACCGGCCTCAATCATTTTCTTAGCCAATAGATAGGTTGCTTCGGCATTGCCAAATCCGGCATCGATATCGGCGATAATCGGCACTATATGGGTCTCATATTGATCAATCTGCGCAATTAGATTGCGTTCCTTTAGGTCGTTTCCAGCTTTAACGGCGCTATCCAAGGCATGAAACAGAACGCCCAACTCGCGCGCATCGGCTTGACGCAGGAAGGTGTAGAGCTCCTCAATCAAACTGGCCACGGCGGTCTTTTCATGCATCGACTGATCGGGCAGGGGGCCAAAGTCTGAGCGCAGAGCGGCAATCATCCAGCCAGACAGGTAGAGATACTTGCCTCGGGTCGAGGTGAAATGCTTTTTCACCGAGATCATCTGCTGTTGGCCGATAAAGCCGTGCCAGCAACCCAACGACTGAGTGAATTGACTGCTGTCGCCATCGTAGGCTGCCATATCGCGGCGCATGATGGTGGCGGTGTAACGGGCGATATCGAGTCCGCTCTGAAAACGGTTCTGAGTGCGCATGCGCGCTACCGCTTCGGCATCGATGCGGTCCCAACTGGGGCCAGCAGCTTGGCTCAGGCGATCGGCGGCCTGCACGCTGTCTTTATAGGTAGCAACCTTGGCTTGTGACATCTTGAAGAACCTCTTTTGGGTGTGTATTAAGCGGCGCTGGCGCCCTGGATATTGCTTGGATCTGTATAAACAATAGGCAGGCGGCTATGATTCGTCTAGTTTATATGTATAATTTTGGTTATACGTATAGTGAATAGTAATCAGAAGAATTTATATTTTTAGCGTAATTACGCTAAAAATAATGTTCTTGTTTATAGGAATTAAAATATGCAGTTAAACCGAGTAGATATGAACCTCTTAGTCTATTTAGATGCGTTGTTGCGCGAGCGAAGTGTTACTCGAGCTGCTCAAAAGTTGGGTATTAGCCAGCCGGCGATGAGTAATGGCCTGCGTCGCCTGCGCGATCTATTTGGCGACCCACTGCTGATTCGCACCAGCGACGGCATGACTCCGACCGAACGGGCTCGCGAGCTGGAGCCGATGTTACGCTTGGCGTTGCAGTCGTTGGAAAAGGTGGTCCAACCGCGCGCCCACTTCGATGCCTTGGAGAGCCAGCGGGTGTTTCGGATCATGGCCAGTGACTATGCTGAATCGACCCTACTGCCCGCGCTGCTCAAGCGTTTAACGGTCGAGGCGCCGGGCGTGGCGCTCGATGTGATGACGCCCAGCGATGTCAATTTTTCCGATGTCGAGCAGGGTCGTGTCGATATGGTGATCAATCGCTTTGATACGTTGCCGCAATCCTTTCATCAGATGACGGTCTGGACCGATAACTTCTGCTGTATGCTCAGTACCGATAACCCCATTCTGGAAAACTTTAGCCTGGCCAATTACCTTAAATCCCGCCATGTCTGGGTCAGCAAGACCGGCTATGGTGTGGGTGTTGGGGTGGATCCAAGCGATGTGCAGAAGCTCGGTTTCGTCGATGATATCCTCCATCAGATGGGTAAGAAGCGCGATATAGCGGTCTTTACCCGTCATTATCAGGTGGCCATGCTGCTCGCCGAGGAAAACAATCTGATTGTCACCATTCCGGCCCGAGCGGCACATTTGCAGGCGCGTAATCCGCGCCTGGCGGTCAAAGCGCCGCCGTTTGAAATCCCCTCTCTGTTGTTAAAGATGGTCTGGAGTCCGTTGCTGCACCATGATCCGGCGCACCGTTGGATTCGTCGTCTGATTATCGATGTGGCCGAGGAAATTCCGGCGCCGTATTTTTAACCTAAGGGCCTCTTTTAGGCCTTTTTTTTGACCCTGTTTTTATACTTATACGATTTATGAATGTGATGTATTGTTTATATATATTATGTGAATCTAATTGGACGCCCTATGATCGAAATATATTAATTTTCATAAGTTGGCGGAGAATTCTATGACGATGATGATTCAGATAGGCGGATTAAGCGTTGCCCAATCCTTGGTGGACCTAGTGGAGCGTGAAATTTGCCCGGGTACTGGTATCAGCGCTGCCCATTTTTGGCGTGAAACGGCGTTGATCGTTGCGCAGCTGGGGCCCATCAATAGAGAGCTGTTGCAGGTCCGCGATCGGATGCAGGCGCAACTCGATCGTTGGCACCAGGATCGCGTCGGCCAGGTGTTCGAAGCGAACGACTATCGAGC